>JAIFKL010000172.1 GCA_020049595.1 Desulfobacteraceae bacterium | reverse complement strand
AACGGGTTTGAAACCCGTTTTACATATATAACATTCGGCGGACACGCTGCGCTTTGTCCGCCCTACGGGCTACGGGCTGCAAACCATAAACTTTTATCTCATCATTACTTCTCTGAGAAGCATTTCATTGTCCAGCGTCTTTCCCGAACCGACAGCCACGGTCAATAAAGGCGATTCGGCAACTTTGATGATAACGCCGGTTTCATTGCTGATAAATTTATCCAGATTTTTTATCTGAGCCACGCCTCCGGTTAAAATAATGCCGCTGTCAACAATGTCTGCGGACAGCTCCGGGGGCGTCTGTTCCAGCACGACTTTTATCGCCTCGATAATTGTCTTTATCTGCTCCGAAATCGCTTCCCACACTTCAGCAGAAGTCACCGTGAGAATTCTGGGACATCCGGACACAAGGTCCCTGCCTTTGACTTCCATAGTTTCCGGATGCTGAGGATCAGGCATTGCATTTGCAATCGCAATCTTAATATCCTCTGCGGTTCCGTCGCCGATGATGAATTTGTATTTTGTCTTGATATAGCGCATGATGGCGGCATCCATTTTGTCCCCTGCAATACGGAGGGATTTTCCGGAAACAACACCGGCAAGCGAAATCACGGCAATGTCTGCGGTCCCGCCCCCGATATCAACCACCATATTGCATCGGGGTTCGGTAACGGGAAGCCCCGCGCCGATAGCCGCGGCCATGGGTTCTTCAATCAGAAAAACCTTTCTTGCGCCCGCCTGTTCCGCGGCTTCTTCAACCGCACGTCTTTCCACCCATGTAATGCCGACCGGAACCGCAATGATAATTCTGGGTTTCAGAAGACTCGGACCCATGCGCACTTTTTTTATAAAATGCTTGAGCATCGCTTCGGCAGCCTCAAAATCGGCAATGACGCCCTCCTGCATGGGGCGGATCGCGACAATATTGGCAGGCACTTTTCCCAGCATCTTTTTCGCGTCAATCCCCACTGCCAATACCTGCTTTGTCGGAGTATCCGTGCGTAATGCGACAACCGAGGGCTCGTTTAAAACAATTCCTTTCCGCTTGATGTAAACCAGCGTGTTTGCCGTACCGAGATCAATTGCCATATCATTTGACAATAAATCCCAAAAAGAATTTTTTGCGGCGGATATAAATCTTTTCAGAAAACTATCTTTTTTTATTACAGGCAGTTCATAATTTTTTTCGATAGGTTCCGAAAAATCCGATATTGAATTTTCACAGGCATGTTCGCCGCATTCCTGAATAACTTGTTTTGTTTTCATATAAATTTATCCAATATATTCTGCTGATATTATCGGAAATAAAAAGCATCGGTCTTATGTTTCAGCCACGAACATACACTGATTTTTCACGAATAAAGCACGAATGCGGGAAAAGATAAAAGACTTTTCCTGCACTTCGTTTCTTTCGCACTTTCGTGTTAAAATATTCGTGTTCTTCAGTTCGTGAGACAATTTGTGTTCATTCGCGGCGAAAGAAACGCCGGTAACTTTCTATAACTTTTTGATCCGAAGTTCAAGAGTTCTGTAACATTTATCTGACAACAACCTGTTTCAGCAGTTCTATATTGTCAAGGGTCATGCCTGAGCCGATAGCAACTGTCAGCAGCGGATTTTCCGCAACCTTTATCGGAAGTCCGGTTTCTTTTCTGAGAAATTTGTCTAAATTTTTTAACAAGGCAACCCCGCCGGTCAGTATGATTCCGTTTTCAACCACATCTGCGGTCAGTTCCTGCGGGGTCCTGTCTAAAACAATTTTGATTGCCTCGGTAATGGCATGTAACTGCTCTGAAATCGCATCCCGGACTTCCCCGGAATTGACGGAAATAATTCTGGGTTTTTCCGAGACCATATCCCAGCCTTTGACTTCCATTTTTTCAGGATTCCGGACATCCGGTTTTGCATTTCCGATAGTGATTTTAATCAGTTCGGCAGTTCTTTCGCCGATAATGAAATTGTATTTTTTTTTAATATAACGCATGATGGCGACATCCATCTTGTCGCCGGCGATTTTGAGCGATTTGCTGGAAACAATGCCGGAAAGCGAAATGACGGCGACTTCCGTAGTGCCGCCGCCGATGTCAACCACCATGCTGCATTTCGGTTCGGTAACGGCAAGCCCCGCGCCGATAGCCGCGGCCATGGGTTCTTCAATCAGAAAAACTTCCCTTGCGCCTGCCTGAAACAAGGCTTCTCTGACTGCCCGTTTTTCAACGGGTGTGATGCCGAAGGGAATCGCGGCAATAATTCTCGGCTTGAAAAATGCCAGCCGCTGCTTCACTTTTTTTATAAAATATTTGAGCATGGTGCCGGCAGCTTCAAAATCGGCAATCACGCCATCCCGCATGGGTCGGATGGCAATGATATTGGCAGGGACTCTTCCCAGCATTTTTTGGGCTTCGTAGCCGATTGCCAGAACCTGCCTGCCGTTTCCGTTATAAGTCCGCAGCGCGATGACCGAGGGTTCGTTTAAGACAATGCCCCTGCGTTTCATGTAGATAAGCGTGTTGACCGTGCCGAGATCAATTGCCATGTCTTTGGAAAACAAATCTAAAAAAGAAGCCCTGATATCTGAGGGACTTTCGGATTTTACTTTTTCATCCTGTTCCGGAATATCTGCTTGGGAACCTGCGGCATCGGAAGGTATTTTTAACTTATCGTTACGAATAGTTGCAGCATGTCTGAGCAGTCTTTTGAAACAGTCATGGCAGACGGCATGTTTGTTGTATGTGTGCGATTTTTCAAGCTTGCCTATTTCCCGCCCGCAATTTTTGCAGACGCCGGTTTCAGGTTCCCGGGAACCTGATTCATCCGTTACGGGACCGGGCTGTTCGGCAGATTCTTTCTTGATAATAAAACGGGTTTGGCATTTAAGGCATCTGACATAAGCACCCTTGACAGGAATTTTTTCATCCGCAACCTGATAGACGGTTTCACATTTCGGGCATTGAACTTTCATTCTCTTTCTCCTGTTTCAAAGACAGACCGGAAACACATATCGGCACAACCAATTTTATCTCATAAAACAGTGAGATAAAGCAATGGGGGAATGAGAGTATTCAGCGGTGGATTTTAGCCACTTCTGCCTTATCGGAGGGAGTAAATAGGATTCAATATCTTGCTATGCTGATCCGCTTTTGGTTTTTTTGCCGCAGACACACACAGACGCACACAGACAGATATCCGAACACGGAATACGGCGCTCACGCAAAAATTATGCCGTAAAAAATCAGAATCGGATTACTATATCTGCTTATTTATCTTGACATAAAAGCCTGTCTTTATATAAACTGCGGAAATTTGGGTAGTCATATATAAAAAGTGAACAGCACTTCTTCCGATCTGAAATTTTCAGCGATCCGGAGTGCTGAAATGCCTGATCTTAATAAAATCGGTTCAGCATCAACCTGAAACAGAAAGTGATTTCGCCGGTTCCGGAACGGGCATTTGACCACAAAAAAGAACTGGCGGAAAACTGGAATCTGGCAAAAGAAAAACAGCCTTTAAAGAACATTAAGCAGCTGGTATAGGTGAACCGCCATGATATGGATAACTGATGCAACATACATAAAAGATTATATTCTTCTCATAAGTTTCAGCAACGGAGTGAGAAAAATTGCGGATTTGCAGAATGAATTGGACGAAGGCGTATTCATTCCGTTAAAAGACAAAGCATATTTTAAACGGTTTCATATTTCGGCAAATAAGGCGGAATGGGAAAACGGAGCGGACTTTGCTCCCGAATTTCTCTACACTTTTCCTGAATACGGAGCCGAAAAACAGCTCACCCGGCAATATCTGTTTTCAGCTTTGGGCCGTGCTATTATCTGTCGTCCCCGCTGGACTTCAGTTTGTTGTGATACGGAAACAGGAGATTTCAGATGTATTTTCCATGCCCTTACCTGAAAGGAGAGGTTGAACTGCGACAAGTTTCCCGCTGAACGGCATTGTATTATAACAGCTTATATTGCCAGAAAATTGTCACCATCAGGAGATATTGAATAGACCTCTTTCAAAACTGGGATTTGCCCCATTGATTTTATTGGATAAAAATTGACTTTTGAAAGAGGCCTAATGGATAAAAACCTGACATTAAAATATGATCGGCAGGGAGATATTCTGTATATCAACACCTGTCAGGCATATCCCGAACAGGAAAGCGAAGAAATCGGGGATGATATTGTCACACGTCTGAATCCGAAAACCGGAGAGATTGAAAATATCGAAGTGCTGTTTTTCTCAAAAAGACTTCTTCATACAGAAATATTTGATCTGCCGATTACAGCACGTTTTGATTACAGCAGCCTGACCGCGGACAGAACAACATAAATGAGGCAACAAATGAAAATCAGCACAGTTTCAGAAATGAGAGACTTGGATAAAACCGCCATAGAAAAATTCGGCATTTCCGAAGACCTGCTCATGGAAAACGCAGGCTGCGCCGCATATCAGGTTTTGTCGCAAACCGTCGGCGTCAAAGACAGAAGATTTGTCGTATTTTGCGGCATCGGCAACAACGGCGGAGACGGATTTGTGATTGCAAGAAAAATTCACGCGGATGACGGCAATGTCAAAATTTTCATTCTGGGAGACCCGGAAAAATACCGGGGCGCGGCAAAACGCAATCTGGATATTATCCGGCGTTTGCCGATAGCGGTTGAGCGAATCGAGTCGCAGGATGCTGTAAATGCCGTAAAATCAGATATATGTCGCTGCGATGCTGTTGTGGATGCGATTTTCGGAACAGGGCTGACGCGGGATGTCGGCGGACTGTATCGGGAAATCATTGAATTGATTAATCAGAGCGGGAAAAAAGTTCTGAGCCTTGATATTCCCTCCGGCGTTGACGGCGATACCGGGCAGATCAAAGGCGTGGCAGTCAAAGCAGATGATACCGTCACTTTCGGGGTTCCCAAAATCGGCAACATACTTTTTCCCGGATACGCACAGTGCGGAAAGCTTTATGTCACGCATATTTCTTTTCCGCCGACCATGTACGAATCCCTGAAAATCGAAATCAATCATCCGCCGCAACTTCCCCCGCGCAATCCTGACGGACACAAAGGCCATTTCGGCGATGTGCTGTTTATTGCCGGCGCGCGGAGCTATTTCGGCGCGCCTTATTTTGCGGCAATGGCTTTCATGAAAGCCGGCGGCGGATACGCCCGTCTTGCCGCGCCCCAAGCGATTACGCCTCTTATCGCCGCCAAAGGAAGCGAGATCGTGTTTGTGCCGCAGAAAGAAACCGCATCGGGAAGCATTTCGCTTGAAAACAAGTCTGAACTGCTTGAACTTGCTGAAAAAACAGATATGACCGTGCTGGGACCCGGCTTGTCTCTTGATGAGGAAACACAGGCACTTGTAAGGGAATTGGCGAGGGAAATCCGAAAGCCCCTGCTCATTGACGGCGACGGCATTACAGCAATATGTCAAGACCTTGAAATCATAAAACAACGTAAAGCGGAAACCATTCTGACGCCCCATATCGGAGAGATGGCAAGAATCACGCAGAAAAATGTGAATGAAATCGCCGCCGATAAAATCGCAGTTCTCCGAAACACCGCCAAATCCCTGAATGCTGTTATCGTTTTAAAAGGCGGGCATTCGCTGATAGGCTGTCCCGATGAGCGCGTCTTCATCAATATGAGCGGCAACTCCGGCATGGCAACGGCAGGTTCCGGCGATGTGCTTGCGGGAACGGTTGCGGCAATGTTCGGACTCGGCTTGCCGCTTGAAGATGCGGTGCGGAAAGGCGTGTTCATTCATGGACTTGCGGGGGACCTTGCCGCCGATGTCAAAGGACAGGACGGAATCACGGCGCAGGATATTCTTGAATATCTGCCGCTGGCTGTGAAGGCAGACCGGAATCAACCCGAAATAAATTTCGGGGCTGACAGCTCAAGCCTGCTGAAGCAGGCTGGTGTTTCAGAAACAGCACGCTTCAGCGTGCCTTTCAGACGGGCGATTTATTGCCCGAAATAAATTTCGGGGCTGAAAGCTCAAGCCTGCTGAAGCAGGCTGGTGTTTCAGAAACAGCACGCTTCAGCGTGCTTGCGCTTTCAGGCGGGGGATTTATCCCCCGCTTCTTGAAGATACACATTTGCACATAGCACGTCAGCACGCTTCAGTGTGCTTGCGCTTTCAGGCGGGGGATTCATCCCCCGCTTTTATTTATCACCCTGTGCCGTAGATTCACGCAGAATGACGAGTATCCTTGACACGTTATGACTTTCATCTTATTTTAGTCATTAAACAGGGTAACCCCCAATGCCATTCAGGTTAAGCCCGAAATCCCCCTTGAGGGGGTGTTTTAACGAAATGCAGGGTGGGCTGTATTAAACAACAATAAGCGAGGATTATCAGAAATGTCAGAAGATTATTATAAAATACTCGGTGTAAGCAAAACCGCCTCCGAAGAAGAAATCAAAAAAATGTATCGGAAGCTTGCCATGAAATATCATCCGGATCACGCCAAAGGAGACAAAGCTGCCGAAGAAAAATTCAAACAGATCAGCGAAGCTTATGCGGTTCTGAGCGACAAAGAAAAGCGCAAACAATACGACACCTTCGGCTCCAGCGGATTCCGCCAGCGATACAGCGAGGAAGAAATTTTCAAAGGGTTTGATTTTTCAAATATCTTCAAAGATTTAGGAATCGGCGGATTCGAGGGATTATTTCAACACAGCGGAAAAGGCGGGGGCGGACGCTATTCTTTCAATAGCGGAAACAATGCCGGGGCATCCCCTTTCGGAAATTTCGGCGCAAGGCAGCAGCAGGCGACTCAGATGAAAGGCTCCGATCTGGTATATGAACTGCCCCTGACATTGCGGGAAATTGCAACGGGAACCAGCAAAACCGTCAATTTTCAGCACAAAGGAAAAACCGAAAATCTGACCGTCAAAATTCCCAAAGGCATGACCGCAGGAAAAAAGCTGCGGCTTTCGGGAAAAGGCGAACCCAGTCCTTACGGGGGACCTCCGGGAGACCTGTTTGTTCAGGCAAAAGTGCTTGAGGATCCGGTTTTCAGCACGGAAGGCAATGATATTTATATTCAGAAAGAAATAAAGCTGACCGAGGCACTGCTCGGTGCCAGCATTTCTGTTCCCACGCTTGAGGGCAAAGAACTGAATCTGAAAATACCGCCCGGTACAAAGCACAAAACCAAAATGCGCCTTGCCGGCCACGGACTCCCGCATATACAGGGCAGCGAAAGGGGGGACCTGTATGTTTACATTAATGTGAATATGCCGGCGGAGTTCAGCAAAAAGCAGAAAAAACTGATTGACGAACTGGCAGAGAGCGGCTTGTAAGAAAATCGAAAATATTTGACAAGCGCATCAAATCCGTGTATTTTTATTAAAAGACCTCAAGGCTTTCGGCTTGAAATACAATATGAACGGATGATTATGCCCGAACTGCTTTCTTTTCTGAAAAAAGATGATATTGACAAAATGGTAGCCGCGGTTGCTCACAGGATTTCCGCTGATTACCGGGACCGTGAACTTGTCCTTATAGGGGTGCTGAAAGGTGCCTTTATTTTCCTGTCCGATCTTGCACGACATCTCACGATTCCGGTAACAATTGATTTTATACGTTTTTCCAGCTACGGTTCGGCAACATCCTCGTCAGGGACCATCCGTTTGCTCAAAGAGATAGAACTGGATATAAAAAATAAAGATGTGCTGGTGGTCGAAGACATTGTTGATACCGGTCTGACATTAGAATATATTGTAACTTATCTTAAATCCTTTGGTTCGGCAAGTGTGAGGGGCTGTGCTTCGCTTGACAAAAAAGAGCGTCGGAGAACGGATGTCCCGATTGATTATGCCTGCTGTACAGTGAAACAGGGCTTTCTTGTCGGTTACGGGCTTGCCCGCTCTTAATAAAATGGGTAATAAAATGGGTGCGGAGCATTACAGAAACTTACCGGACATCTTATAAAAACAGCTTATCATCTGAAATCAGACCAGCGAGGATAATCTTATGATTATTACATGCAGGCAATGCAAGACAAGCTTCAAGCTGAACGAAAAGGTTTTGAAGCCGGGCGGCTCCAAAGTGAAATGTTCAAAATGCAAAACGGTTTTTGTCGCCCATCCTCCGGAACCGAAAACCGGTAAAATGGCAACAGGACTCAGACTTCCGCAGGAACGTAAAACCGAACCGAAAGTGCAGTCCCTTAAAATCCGTAAGACAGAAGAAGCACGGGCAAAACTGAAGAAGCAGGAAATTTACGAGGAAGAAGCGGGAGCCGAAGCAAAGCAGTTGCAGGGTTTTGACCTGTCGGGAATAGAAGAAATGCTCAGAGCGGAGCAGGAGGGGCAGGAGTCCGGGGCAAAAGCGAAAAAAAAGGCGCAGGCCGCTCTGCCCGAGCCGGATATTGAGAAAAAGCCCGGAAAAGAAAAACCTGCACAGAAAGCCGAGCCTGAAACATCAAAGCATCTTGATGTGCTGGGCATTGAAGAGATGCTTAAATCAGCAGAGGCTGAAGAATCCGATTCGGAAAAAGAGCCGGAAGATTTGTCTTTTGATCTGAATTTCGATGCAAAACCTGCGGGTTCCGAGCCGGCTGCAAAGAAAAATATCGAATCGGAAGATGAAGAAAGCCTGCCCGGTGTAAAGGATATGCTGAAAGAACCGGATATGCAGGAAGAAGCATTGCCGCAGAAAGAGCCGGAAACCCTCTCATTTGATCCGGATTTCGATGTTACCGTTGTGGCGAAAACGCCGCAGGCAAAACCCGACGCCGAAAGTGATGATCTGCTCGGTATCGGTGATATGCTCAAAACGCAGGAAACAGCGTCTGAAAATCTGTTTTTTGATGAAAAGCCGGCCAAAGCCGAACCTGCGGCAAAAGCCGAAGCCGAAAGCGATGACCTGCTCGGTATCGGCGATATGCTCAAATCGGAACCGAACTCGGAAACAAAGAAAGAAGAATCCGAAGAACTTCCATTTAATCTGAATCCGGAGCCGGATACAGAGGAATCCGAGCAAAAGATCAAATTTGAGGATACCGAAGAGTTTGATTTATCCGACCTTGATGAAAAGCCGCTGAATGAGGAAGAAAGAAAAGCAGAAGCAGACGAAGACGCAGAAAACGAAAGGCAGGAAGAGAGTCTTAAAGAAATAGACAATCTTGATCTGTCAGATTTTGACGGAATGCTTGAAACAGATGAGCCGCCGGCAACCGAAAGCAAAACAAAAGATGCAGAAGAATTTGATCTTGATATGGATTCCGATGTTGAAGAATCGCTTAAAGACGAATCAGACGATATTGATCTTGTAATGGATATGGATCCCGAATTCAAGACAATGGAATTTAACGCTGCAAATATGTACAGCGCGCTTGATGAATTGATTGATATGGATGAAAAGCCGGTTGTCGAAAGAGGGTTCGATGATAAAAAAAATCTGTCATTAGATATGAATGTAGAGCTGGAGTCTGATATTGGGCAGGAAAGCAAAACCGGTCAGGAATCCGGAGGCAGTGATGTTAAAGATTTTGATTTGTCCGAAATGGATGAATCAGTTAAAACAGATGAAACAGATGACTCGGAGAAGGAGATTGAATTTGACCCTGACGCAGAGCCGGAATCTGCTGAAGATGGGTCACAAGATTTAGATTTTGATTTGGATTCCGAGGGCGGCGAACCCGAACCGGCTTCCGCAGAAGCAGAGACAGACGCAGAAACACCTGAAGATTTGTCTTTTGACTTGGATTTTACAGTTGAATCTGAAGCCGCCGCTGAAGAACAGGGCGCAGATGAACAGTCTCTTGATTTGGATTTTGACGATTCGGAAAATCAGCCGCTGAAAACAGAAGCCGGTACAGAAACACCCGATGAACTGTCTCTCGAACTGGATTTTGACGCTTCGGAAGAAACGCCGGCAGAAGCGGAACCCGCATCAGAGGAGTCGGATGAATTGTCTCTTGATATAGACATTGAAAACGAGGAACCCGAACCTGCTCCGGCAAAAAAAGCAGCCGCACCCGCCGATGAATCACCGGACGAATCGGAAGAACTGTCTCTCGATCTGGATATTGAAGGCGATGACGAGCCTGCCCCGGCAAAAGCAGCCGCACCCGATGAATCACCGGACGACTCGGAAGAATTTTCTCTTGATCTGGATATTGAAAGCGATGACGAGCCTGCCCCGGCTCCGGCAAAAGCAAAAGCAGC
>JAIFKL010000315.1 GCA_020049595.1 Desulfobacteraceae bacterium | reverse complement strand
TTTTCCTGCTTTCCCGACAGGACAGACTACAGATTTACAGACATCAGCTATCCGGCTGCGGATGCCGGATATTTTCCGCTTTCGCTGGGGCTGCGAAGCCAGACCCTGAAACTCCGGTTTGTGTCTCCGTATCCGATCTTAGCCGGGGGCAGCCGCTTTTTACTCCCGACACTTCCCGCGCCGCAAGCCATGCGTTTTGCCCAAGCCAGTTCCGATTTGTTTCTCTCCGATGACAGTCTCGTCATGTCAAGCTTTGTCGGCGAAAGCGTCAGCATGATTTACGCGCCGTTCTGCGTTGATAAGACGCAAAATACCGCTCACCGCTCACCGCTTACCTCTCACCCCTCTCTCATTGACGCGGTGCTGAACGAAGCGATTCCGATTGAATTGCCGATTGATTTTGATGTCTCACAGATTCCGGGCGGAATCCCGGACTGGCAAATCCGATTCATGTCCATGCTTTGTCCCGACTGCGGCTGGGATTTGAAAGGAGAGCGGAATGCGCTGGCATTGTACTGCAATAACTGCCATTCGATGTGGAAGGCTCATAGAAACGGCTTTGAGAAATTGCCGACGGCTTATCTTTCTGATTTTGGGATTGACTCGGGGACTGACATTATGTATTTTCCTTTTTGGAGAATCAAAGCAGATATTTCAGGAGTCAAACTGAATTGCTACTCGGATATGGTACGAATTGCCAATCTGCCGCGAGTCATTAAAAACAATCGGAATGAGACAGAATTTTATTTCTGGGCACCGTCATTTATGCTTCGTCCCCAGATGTTCCTGAATCTCGGTCGCAACATGACGCTTTTTCAGCCGCAGGAAAAGCTGATACCGACACTGCCGGATGCCCGTTGTTATCCGGTCACACTGCCGGTCACGGAAGCTGTTGAAAGTCTGAAAATTTGTCTCGCGAGTTTTATCAAGCCCCGAAAAAATCTTTCCGAAAAACTTCAAAATATAGCAGTCAGTCCCCGAAAATTTCTTCTGGTTTATGTGCCGTTTAATGAAACACATCAGGAGTTTGTTAATACTGAATTGCATATCGGCATCAATAAAAATATGCTTGCGACCACACTACCGGACAAAAAATCATAATATGCTTATTTTTTTAAAAAAAACGATTTGCATCTGATCTAAGCCGGGCGTTTTACAGTAAAACGCCCTTGCAAAATCGTTCGTTCTACAGTAAAAAACGATTTGCAAAATCGCTTTACTGTTTCTGTTTTGTAAAGCGCCCGGCTTAAAACAGAATCTATTTTCAGCTTGGGTCGCTTTGAAGCGATTTGCAAAATCGCTTTACTATATCTGATATTGCTGTCTGCTTTAACAGCAATGATAATATACTCGTTAAGGGTCAGAATCAGTTTTTTTGAAATATGCTTCTGCTTTGAAAATGAGGGTTCTCCGAACAAAAAAAGCTGAAATCAAGCCTTAATGGGTATACGTACTGCTTCCTTCCGTTTCACTCCTGCCAAGGTTGGAAACAGTTTGTCCATACGTTGTTTATATATGAGGTTGTCAGCAAAAAGTCTGTCGCGAATACTATCGGACAAGTGTTGGGCAATCATCAGATCATCGAGAAGGTTTTCGAGAAGGACTTCACGGAGGGTCACAAAGAAGAGAACAACCGCAATCTTGCTATTCTTCTTGCCCGATAACACTTCATTGGGCAATCCATCTCTCTTTTGTGGCTGCCCAATCTGGTCTTTGTGAAAGAATTTCTGCATCAAATCTATGAGCGAAGAAACGGACATACTGAAATATAGTAATCCGATTCTGATTTTTTACGGCATATTTTCCGCATATACGCCGTATTCCGTTTTCAGATATCTGTCTGTGTCCGTCTGTGTGTGTCTGCGGCAAAAAAAACAAAAGCGGATCAGTATATTTTCTCCGGCAGACCATGCAACATAAGCAATCTTTTGTTTTTATTCGCATAGCGATGACAGATTGCAAAAGTCTCTTGTCTTGCGATGATTTTAATGATACACAGTAGTGATTATTTTTTTACTCAGGAGCTATCATGTCTCAACACAACATTTTATTTCTGCCTCATAACAAAAAAATCACGGTCCCGGACGGTGAAACGCTGATTCGCGCCGCAATGGAAGCCGGCGTTCATGTGAATGCCTCATGCGGCGGCGAAGGCTTATGCGGAAAATGCCGCGTCATCATTGAAGAAGGCGCAGTCGAGGGCGGCATTTCGGAAAAACTCAGCAACGCGGATCAGGAAAAAGGCTACCGCCTTGCCTGCAAAAGCATAGTGCGGGGAAATCTCACCGTGCGGATTCCGGTGGAATCGGAAGTTGACGCCAGCGTTCTGAACCTGCAAAGCACTGCCAGACACACTGCCCGCATTGTTGAGCCGAATCTCGATGATTTGAAAGAACAGGGCTTGTTTATTCCGCCGGTGGAAAAGAAATATTTGGAACTCCCGGAACCGAATGTGCATGACAATCTTCCGGATGTGACCCGCTTGGTCAGTTTCCTCAAACTGAATCATGACGAACATCGGCTGGTGGTCCGTCTCCCTGTGATCCGTGAAATTCCCGATGTATTGCGGGAAAATAATTTCAAAGTGACTGCCACCCTTGCACGCCCGGTTCACAGCGGCAGAAAATCCCATATCATTCATGTGGAGCCGGGAGATACCACCGACAGAAATTATACGATAGCTGTTGACATCGGCACCACCACAGTTTATGCTCAACTGATTGATCTGAAAACCGGAAAAGTGCTGGCGCAGCACGGCGATTTCAACGCGCAGATCAGCTACGGCGAAGATGTGATCAGCCGGATTGTCTATGCGGAAAAACCCGGGGGATTGGAAAAACTTCAGGAAGTGGTGGTCGGAACGATCAACAAAGTGATTGAACGGAATATCAGAAAAGCCGGAATTGACCGGAACGAAGTTTCCAGCATCACCCTTGCCGGAAACACCACCATGACCCAACTCCTGCTGAAAATCAATCCCCGATATATCCGCCGCTCTCCCTATATTCCCGCATCCACGCTGTATCCGCCGGTCAGCGCAAAGAGTCTGGGCATTGATCTGGGCGATCATGTGACCGCGCTGCTTTATCCTGCGATTTCAAGCTATGTGGGCGGGGATATTGTGGCGGGCGTCATGGGATCGGGCATTTACCGTGCGGAGCAGATCACGCTTTTCATGGACATCGGCACGAATGCGGAAATCGTCATCGGCAACAAAGACTGGCTCGCGTGCGCTGCCTGCTCCGCGGGACCCGCATTTGAAGGCGGCGGCATTCAGTTCGGAATGCGCGCGGCAAAAGGGGCTATCGAGGATTTTTCCATTGATCCGGTGACCCTCGAACCCATGAACATCACCATCGGCAGTGTGCGCCCCAAAGGCATCTGCGGTTCGGGGCTGATTATCATGGTGGCAACGCTGTTTGAAACGGGCGTTATTGACAGTCAGGGAAAATTCAACCGTGATCTGAAAACCCCGCGTATCCGTGAAACCGGAGGGATTTGGGAATATGTGCTGGCGTGGAAAGATGAAACGCAGATTGACCGGGATCTGGTGCTGACAGAAGTTGATATTGAAAATCTGATTCGGGCAAAAGGCGCGATTTACAGCGGATGCCAGACGCTGATGGAAGAAGTGGGCTTGAGCATCAGCAATATTGAGCGCATCATTCTTGCCGGCGGATTCGGAAGCTATGTGGATTTGGAAAAGGCAATGACCATCGGTCTGCTGCCGGAAGTCGCTCCTGACAAAGTGATGTTTATCGGCAACAGTTCGCTGCTGGGCGCAAAAATGAGCGCGCTGACCAACCGCATCCGTCAGGACGTGGTGGAAGTTACCCGGAAAATGACCAATTTTGAGTTGTCGGAGACCGCTTCCTTTATGAATAATTATATTGCCGCGCTCTTTCTGCCCCATACCGATATAAAACAGTTCCCGAAACTCAGGGACAGGCTGGCGGCGCGTAAAAAATTGCGGAAATAAATCACCTCTCCCCCTGCCCCTCCCCCTCTCCTTCGGAGAGGGGGCCGGGGGGTGAGGTTTCTTTCGGAGAGGGGGCAGGGGGTGAGGTCAGATTTAAAAATTTTCATCTTTTGTTGACAAATGAGAAATATTAAGATATACAGTTTCTTTAATTATCCTTTTTAAATTTAACATATTGAAAGTATTATCTTTTTAAAAAACAGTCAAAATTTATTAAGAATTATTATCGGTGAAATATCGTCCGAAATGTCATTCTGATCCCGGAATGTCATTCTGAGCGAAGCGAAGAATCTTTTCAATATTTATTATAAACCTTAAATGGCAGCGTCTGTGTCTGACGTTGTGCTTTTTAACTTATTAATAAGGTAAGGAGGTAACATTGGGTTTCGACTTTTATAAAGAATCTTATTCCGGAAGCGTGAAGCAAATCACGTTGGGAAAGGGTCCCAAAGCTGTTACTGTCGGCGGAGAAACATGCTATCCCTTCTATCAGTTTGAAGGGAAAATGCCCAACAAACCCAGAATTGCAATGGAAATCTGGGATATGAAGCCTGAAGATTGGGCAGAAGCCGCTCTTGCGCCTTTCAAAGATGTGGTTTCCGACGCGGGTGCGTGGGCGAAAAAATGCGTGAGCAATTTCGGCGCGGATATGATCGTGCTTCAGTTGAAAAGCATTGATCCCAACGGCAATAACGCCAGTCCCGAGGCCGCAGCGGCTACGGTGAAAAAAGTCCTCGCGGCAGTGGATGTGCCTGTGATTGTCTGGGGATGCGCCAACGTCGAAAAAGATGAAGCGGTTCTGAAAAAAATCGCCGAAGAATGTCAGGGCAAAGACCTGATTCTGGGGCCTGTGGAAGATAAAAACCATAAAGGCATCGGCGCGGCGGCAATGGGTTACGGACACACGATTATTTCTTCCTCCCCCATTGACGTGAACCTTGCCAAACAGATCAACATTCTGCTGGAAAATCTGGGCGTTCCCATGAACCGGGTGATTGTTGATCCCACCACCGGCGGTCTGGGCTACGGCATGGAATATTCCTATTCGGTCATGGAACGGCTCAGAATGGCGGCGCTGTCACAGGGAGACGACAAGCTTCAGTTCCCGCTCATCAACAATCTCGGAAATGAAGTATGGAAGTGCAAAGAGGCAAAACTGACCGTAGCCGAAGCCCCGACGCTGGGCGATCCTGAAAAACGCGGGATTCTCATGGAAGCGGTCGGCGCGGTGACCTATCTGATGGCAGGCTCGGACATTCTGATTATGCGGCATCCCGAATCAGTCCGCATGGTCAAAGCTTTTATTGCCCTGCTGACAGACGGCGGTTCTGCAAAAGATGTGGCAGGCATTAAAAAACAGTTGGCTGCCGCTGCGATTGACTTTGCAGCACTGGCACCGGCACCGGACCTGAGCATCGCCGAGGGAGATAAGAAAGCTGCGGCTCCGGCTGAAAAGAAGGCAGAAGCCCCGAAAGCTGCTGCTCCGGCTGCTGCCGCTCCGAAAGCTGCTGCACCGGCTGCACCCGCGGCTGCTGCAAAACCGGCTGCACCTGTAGCCGAAGCACCGAAAGCAGACCCCGAAGCTGCCGCAAAGGCAAAAGCTGCGGCTGATGCAAAAGCAAAAGCAGATGCCGAAGTAAAGACAAAAGCAGACGCTGAAGCAAAGAAAAAGGCTGAGGAAGACGCTAAGAAAAAAGCAGCCGCAGACGCGGAAGCAAAGAAGAAAGCTGAGGACGACGCGAAGAAAAAAGACGAAGCAGACGTGGCAGCCAAACGGAATGCCGAGGCAGAAGCAATTCGTCAGCAGAGAGCAAAAGAGCGTGAAGAACTTTCAGCAAGGAGAGCATCGGGTGAGAAAGCTGATGTTTCCATGACCGCTGCCGCCATACAGAAAACCATGGTGGAGAAAATGCTGGAAGGCCTGAACCGGATACACAAAAGATAGTGAGAAGTGAAAAGTGAGGAGTGAGAAACAGCATCGCAGATGCGCAATATTTGTAGAAAAATAATTCTTCACTGTCCGTATTTTTTTGAACCTACAATCTGAGGAGGAACCTCTAATGGCAATAGAAAAAAAAGTCGTAAAAGCAGCCGCGGCTGACACGGAAGAAAAAGCTGAGAAGGCGCCGAAGCTGGCTGACCCGATCAAGGCTTCCATTGACAAAGCAACGCAGGAAATGATTGTCCGCGCTCAGAAGCTCGGCATTGACACAATTTTTGACAGAGCCGAGTCAATGAAACCCTGCAATATCGGTATGCAGGGCATCTGCTGTAAAAACTGTGCGATGGGTCCCTGTCGTCTTCCCCTTCCCAAGGGCGGCATTCAGGGCGAAGATACCCGCAAGGGTCTCTGCGGCGCAACAGCGAACACCATTGCAGCCCGTAACTTTATCCGCATGGTCGCGGGCGGCGCGGCGGCGCATTCGGATCACGGACGCTGCGTGGCAGAAGTTTTTCTGGCTGTGGCAAGAAAAGAATCCCACGATTACAAAATCAAAGACCCGATCAAACTCCTTGCCATTGCTCCCTATTTTGATGTTGCCATCACCGTTGAGGTGAACGGCGAAACAAAAGACCGGGACATTGACGAAATCGCGCTCGAAGTGGCGGAAAAAGCATTGGGCGAATGGGGCAAACCCGAAGGCGAGCTTTATTATCTGAAAAGAGCGCCCCAGCCTCTTTATGAAAAGTGGAAAAAAGCCGGCGTGCTTCCCCGCAACATTGACCGGGAAATCGTGGAAATCATGCACCGCACCCACATGGGTGTGGATCAGGACTACAAAAACCTGATCAAGCAGGGAACAAGAGCAGCTTTGGGTGACGGCTGGGGCGGTTCCATGCTGGCAACAGATTTGCAGGATGTCCTTTTCGGATCCCCGTATCCGCTTCAGTCCGAGGCAAACCTGGGTGTTATGAAGCAGGATCATGTCAACCTCATTGTTCACGGACATGAGCCGGTACTTTCCGAAATGATCGTCGCTGCTGCCCAGACCAAAGAGATGGTTGACTATGCCAAATCCAAAGGCGCAAAAGGCATTCAGCTCGCGGGTATCTGCTGTACGGCAAATGAAATCCTTCAGCGTCACGGGATACCGCTGGCAGGAACATTTTTGCAGCAGGAACTTGCCATTATCACCGGCGCGTGTGATGCCATGGTCGTTGACATTCAATGTATTTTCCAGAATGTTGCCAATGTTGCCAAATGTTTCCATACAAAACTCATCACCACCCATCCCATCGCAAGGATGGAGCAAAACAATGTGATTCACATTGAATTTGACGAACACCATGCAATGGAAGATGCCAAGCGCATTGTCACCATGGCAATTGACAACTTCCAGAACCGAGGCGCGGAAGTCATGATCCCGCCTTACAAAAACACCCAGATCGCGGGCTTCGGTGTTGAATCCATCGAATATCATCTCGGCGGAACTTTCCGCGGCACCTACTACACCCTGAATGACAACATCATCAACGGCCGTATCAGAGGTATTGCCGGTGTTGTCGGATGCAACAATGCAAGAACACGGCATAATGAAGCCCATATCGCTGTTGTCAAAGAACTGATCAAAAATGACGTTATTGTTCTGACCACCGGCTGCAACGGCATCGCCTGTGCAATGGAAGGTCTGCTCACACCTGAATCCGCAGGCGTTTACTGCGGTCCAGGTTTGGCGGAAGTCTGCGAAACCGTCGGTATTCCGCCGGTGCTGCATCTGGGTTCATGCGTGGATAACAGCCGTATTCTGCTGGCGGCAACAGAAGTTGTCAAAGCCGGCGGACTCGGAAAGGACATTTGCGACCTGCCTGCTGCCGGAAGTGCGCCCGAATGGATGAGTGAAAAAGCCATCAGTATCGGACATTATTTTGTAACTTCAGGTGTTTATACGGTCTTCGGTTATATGCTGCCTACCTCCGGCGCGCCCGTGTTCCATGATTATCTGTCCAAGGAACTGGAAAAAATCTACGGCGGTATGTGGGATCTCGAACCGGATCCCATCGAACATGCCCGCAAGATGATTGCCCACATTGACAAAAAGCGCAAAGCACTCGGCATTGACAAGGCAAGAGAAAGAGTGCTTATGGACATGGCAGACCGTCAGAAACTCGAAGCGTAATGAAGTGAGAAAAGTAGAACAAGTTTTAAACTTGTTTTACTGAGAAAAGCAGAACAAGTTTCAAACTTGTTTTACTAAGTAAAAATCACTTTCAACAACACCTCAATGAAGGAGGAATGAATAAATGTCTAGATTAGTCGCATTTGCTGCCATTCAGGGCGGCTACAATATTGTCTCAAAGGTTGAAGGAAAATATCAGAAAGCCTTGGAGACCTACAATGCAAGCACAAAAGTCGGTTTTCCCAACACGGCATATTATCTGCCCGTAATTTACTCTCTCCTCGGCATGAAAGTGGAAACACTTGAGGATATGAAAAAGCCGCTGGAAGTTGCCCGCAAGCTTCTTCCGCCCCATGTCAAAGGCCATCATCATCTGCCTTATCTGGGGCCCCTTCTTGATGCCGGTATGGCTGCAATCTTCGCTTTTGAAATCGAAGAAGCCCTCCGTTATCTGGAACAGCCGGATTTTTATGTCCATTCCGAAGACCCTGATATAGAAAACGGCAAAATCTGGGTGGGCGCGGCAGATGACATCGTACTGCGTAAAAGAGGCGTTGAATTTGTTGACGGCTCCGCACCCGGATTTGCAGCGATTGTCGGTGCTGCACCGACACCCGAAATTGCCAAAATGATCGTTGAAGATTATCAGAAACGAAGCCTTTACATTTTCTGCGCCGCGAACCAGAACGGCACCACCGTCATTCAGCAGTTGCTTCAGGCAGGTGTTCAGATCGGCTGGAATACCCGTATCGTGCCTTTCGGTCCTGATATTTCTTCGGCTGTTTTCGCGCTGGGTTTTGCCAACCGTGCGACCATGGCATTCGGCGGCATTCAGCCCGGCGATTACAAACGCGTGCTGAAATATAACAAAGACAGAATTTTTGCCTTTGTCAACGCACTGGGCGATGTGAACGCGGAATGGGCGGCTGCTGCGGCAGGCTGCGTGAACTGGGGCTTCCCGACACTGGCAGATACGGATATTCCCGAAATTCTGCCCACCGGTATCTGTACCTACGAGCATGTGGTTGCCAATGTCAAACATGAAGAAATGGTGCAGCGCTCGGTTGAGGTCAGAGGACTCAAAGTTACGGTTTCCACCATTGATATTCCCTGCGCTTTCGGTCCTGCTTACGAGGGTGAAAGAGTCAGGGGCGCGGACTTGCAGTGCCAGATGGGCGGCGGCAAGACTCAGGCAACCGAGCTGGTCAAGATGGCGGAAATGAACGAAATCGAAGACGGAAAAGTGATCCTCGTGGGACCCGATATTAAAGATTTGAAGCCGGGCGGAAGCCTGCCGCTGGGAATCTATATTCAGGTTGCAGGCCGTGAAATGCAGGCTGATTTCGAGCCGATTCTGGAACGTCAGTGCCACCATCTGATCAACTACATTCAGGGCATCATGCACATCGGACAGAGAGATATTGCATGGGTCCGGGTGAGCAAGCAGGCGGTGGAAAAAGGCTTCTCGCTCAAACATGTCGGTGTGGTGCTTCATGCCAAATTCCATCAGGATTTCGGCAAGATTCTGGACAAGGTTCAGGTCACGCTTTACACGAATCAGGCGGATGTTGACAAGCTCACAACGCGGGCAAGAGCCGAGTACAGGATGCGTGACGAGCGTGTGGAAAAAATGACGGACGAGGATGTGGAGACCTATTACTCCTGCACGCTGTGTCAGTCTTTCGCTCCCAACCATGTGTGTTCGGTCAGCCCGGAAAGAACCGGACTTTGCGGCGCATACAACTGGATGGACTGCAAGGCATCGTTTGAGATCAACCCCACGGGTCCCAACCAGCCGATTGAAAAGGGCGAATGTATTGATCCTAAGCTGGGTCAGTGGAAAGGCGTCAACGATTTTGTCTTCAAGGCATCCCGCGGCGCTGTCACCCACTATAATTTCTACTCCATGGTTATTGATCCCATGACCACCTGCGGCTGCTGCGAATGTATTGCCGCGATGCTGCCTGCCTGCAACGGTGTCATGACGGTCGGCAGAGATTATACTGGAGAGACCCCCTGCGGAATGAAGTTCACCACCCTTGCCGGTGTCATGGGCGGCGGCGCTTCTTCTCCGGGTTTTGTGGGTCACTCGAAAT
>JAIFKL010000338.1 GCA_020049595.1 Desulfobacteraceae bacterium | reverse complement strand
GCCGCGGCCGGGGTGGCATCGCCGAGAGGAAGAATTTCAGAGTTTTCCTTTTCAGCTTCACGCCACCACTCGGAATAGAGCCGGGCTTCGCTGAAAAACTGTTCCGCTTTTTCCTTTGTGACGCCCGGAAGCCCGCTGCGATCCTGCTCAGACCCCATGCAGTCCATAATCTCCTGAATGACTTTTCTGACAGCCTCATCTTCGGCAGCGATGGAAGGAATGATCCCGTCGCCGTTAAACTTTGTATTGACAAAAATTTTTGAACTGTCTGCCGTGTCTTCGGGTCTGATAACTTCCGCTGATTTCCTCCCCAGATTGGCGAGAATTTCCTTTGCACAGACAAGAATATCTCTGCCTTCAGGAGAGGCATCGTTAATAGCGGAAAGAGGGAGCGAAGCCGAGCTTAGGATAAGGTCATCCGAATTTTTAATCAGAGAAAGCGTCCACTTCAAAGCTTCAAGGACTTCCGGCGCGCGGATACGCCCGTCGCCGTTTATGTCTATATATTGAAGCGTCTTTGAGTCAAACTCAAGCCCCTCGGTCGGGCAGCTCAGAGCCGCCCAGAGTTTCTGGTCAAGCTGGTCAAGAGCGGCTAAATCCTCTCCGGTTTCAAGAAGCACATGGTCAAATCCTCCGACTCGGACAAACCGCCACCTGTGAGGAGCGGAAGTAACTTTTTTTTCCGTAATGATGCCATTTTTTGTCATTTTGCATTCTCCATAAATCCCAACCGTTAAAATGTATCCATAATTCAGACAGTTAAAATTCAACTGCCTAATTCATATAATAACTTCTATGTTTAATAGACACATTCTTTCAGAAAAATCAAGCACAAAAAATTTTTTAATGTATTTAGGAGTTATGCAGTTAAATCCTGCTTTTTTTGAACCGCAGAGTTTCGCAAAGGAAGACGCAGAGTTCCGCAAAGATATGTTTTAAACCTTTGCGGAACTTTGCGGTTCGTTTTTACGATGCGGAAATTCCGAATGCGTAACTCCTATGTATTTCCATCGCCAATCGGCTTTCAAATGCTTTGAGCATTTGTATTTTTTCTTGACTTTTGAATAAATAAAGATATAACTTATAGTTAATAAAAAAAAGAGGAAATTTTTTATTCGGAATAATAAGGAATGAAACAGCATTCTGATATGGAGGGTAAAAATGAAAATCATAAAAACTTTAATAATGCTGGTATGTTTGATTCAACTGAGCAGTTGTGTGCTGACCAAAATCGTCACTGTGCCGATGCGCGTCGGCGGCGCGGTTATCTCAATCATACCTGTTGCCGGGAATACCGCGCATGACGCAATTGATGAGGCTGCGGACATTGTTGATAATGTCCCTCTGTGAAACAAAAGTGTCTCGCAAAGATCGCAAAGGGCGCAAAGAAAAAGAGATAAACCTGGTTTTACAGTATGCTGATTTGTTCTTTGCGCTCTTTGCGCCTTGGCGAGAAACAATGAAACAAAAGTGTCTCGCAAAGATCGCAAAGGGCGCAAAGAAAAAGAGATAAACCTGGTTTTACAGTATGCTGATTTTTTTATAAAAAAGTTATTCTTTGCGGTCTTTGCGAGAAACAACAGACGAGAAACAATAAATGCCCGCGTGAAAGCAGTAAATGAAAGACTTCTATGCTCAAACCTTTTGATGAGAAAATACAGCAATTGGCGTTTGTCTATGCCCACAGCGGATTGAAAGCAGACCGCAACAACCGCATTTACGCTTATGCCGCAGCGATTATAGATACAGATAAGCCGAAAGCGGTGTCAGAATCTTTTGTCCGCTATTCCTTGCTGACCGGCAGGGAGAAATACTACTCCGGCATCTCCAAAGAAATGCTTGCCGCCGCGCCTGCGCCCCAAGCCGCAGCTGACCGGCTCGCCGCATTTCTGGAAAATCAGAAGTTTATTTTTGTCTTAGACAACCATAACCGCATCGAAGACCTGAAAAAATTCTGCGGCGATGTCCGAGTCATTGACCTCAGTTTTGCCGCGGAGTTTTTTCTTCCGCATCTCGAATCTTACACCCCCAAGCGATTGTGGGAATATCTCAACGGCAAACAGCGGGAAAAAGCCTTTTTCACTGCTGCGGAGATTGTTGATTTATCTGTGGAATTGGTAAAACATATCTGCGGGAATGTCTTAAACGACCGAATATTCCGCCGCGCTGCTGCCATCCGATACTACCTGAGAAAAAGCCGCACGCTTTTCGGAGAAGTATTTCTGCATATCACCGAGCATTACAAGGCTTATTTCGGCGGGCTTTTCGATCCCTGTACACTCAATGAGACAAAAAACTGGCAGCAGTTTCTTGAAAAAGCTGTCAAATTTCCCCCGGAGCAAAAGGAAAAATCGGCTTTTAAAAAAATATCTTCGGAACTGATGGAAAGCCTGTACCGAGCCATGTCAGACGCGGCAAAAGATTATGTGTTCAGACCTTCGCAAGTCGAATACGCCAAGCATGTTGGCGCCGCGCTCAATGACAACGCCGTTCTGACCCTCGAAGCCGGCACCGGCACAGGCAAAACACAGGGTTATCTCATACCGGTGATGGAATTTCTCTACCGCAATCCTCATGCCCGTGTCGTTGTCTCTACTTATACCAAAAATCTTCAGCAGCAGATTTTTCAGAGAGAAATCAGCTTTACAAAGGAAATTTTCAAGCTTTATCAGGATATTCCGGTGGCAGTGCTGAAAGGAAAATCCGGCTATATCTGTGCGGAAAAATTAGACCATGCCTATGAAAGCAGTCTGGAAGGCGAACAGCTTCTCACATGGCTCTATTTTGTCAATCTTGTTTTTCACTTCCGGGACGCGGACGGAGACGCAGCCGGAGAAAAAATCACGGCTTATCTCAACGATGATTTTTATTTTTACCAGCTTTTGAACGAAATCTCGGCAAAGGACGGATGCACACCCAAGCACAGTCGCTGTCCCGCGCAGGTCGTGACCGCGGAAGCGCAGGCGGCGCGTCTTGTCATCACGAATCACCACAAACTCGTTCTGTTAGACAAAGATGTCTCTCTATCCGGATTGTTCAAAATTTATATTATTGATGAGGCAAATCATTTTGAAAATGCCGTGCGGGGCGCGCTCGGACAGGAAGTCAATTCATGGGAAATCGGAGATGTTCTCCGCGCCCTGGAGCCGATGCTCAAAAATATATTGAAAAGAGCTAAAGGAGAATATGAACATGATCTCGACAAGGCATTGGAGCGTATCAGCACGATTCGGGAGACAATCAGACTGCTCCGAGCCTCTCTCATCGCCATCAATCCCAAAGCCAGTCTGGGGCAGGTCAAAGAGCTTCCCTGCGATCACCCGGCATTTGAGGAAGGACGCATCAAAGACCGCATGAATACGCTGAAACAGGCGTTTCAGGACATCGGCAAAGATTTGAAATGGATTCGTGAAAACGATGTTTGCCGAAGCCTCAAAATTGTCTCAAAGACATCGGAAAGAATCAGAATTTATCTCAACAAATTCGGCGAATACGCCGCATCTATCGGGGCAATTGAAACAGGGCTTGTCTCGGAAGATAAAGTCACGGCATATCAGTGTTTCCGAAAGAACTGGAGCGTTGTCTCCCAGTCGGTGGAGGTGGCGGAACTGATTCGGCGTCACATCTATGAAAAAGCGGACTGCATTGTTTACACGGCTGCGACGCTCTGCTATCGGGGGAGTTTCGACGCGTTCAGCAACATCACGGGTTTAGATCGCCCCCTGACTCCTGAGAACGGCGCAAAACCCAAAGCATTCCGGTTTGAACTGATTCCCTCGCCTTTTTCCAAAGATGCGGCGGAAATCGTTGTGCCGCAGGGCGCGGCAAACGGCAGATTTGAGAACAAAGCCGAATGGCTCGCTTCGGTAGTAAGACTTATTCCCGAACTCATTGAAAAGAATAAAGGGCGCACTCTGGTGCTGTTTTCGAGCTACAGCGATCTGATTGCGGCGGCGGAAAAAGCCGCGGAATCCATAACGACATATCCGCTGCTCATTCAGCAGCAGGGCGTTTCCACGGTGAATCTCTGCGATGAATTTCGGGAGATTAAGGAAAGCGTTCTTTTCGGCGTGGATACTTTCTGGTATGGCGTTGATTTCAAAGGAGATACGCTGACGCAGGTGATTATCACCCGCATTCCCTATCCTTCTTTTTTCGATCCGATTCAGGTTGCAAGGAAAAAGCTGATGTCTCCGAAGGCTTTCTGGATGCGCTACTACTACGACGCCGAGATCAAAATGAAGCAGGGAATCGGGCGTCTGATCCGCTCCGACACAGACCGGGGCAAAGTCGTGATTCTGGATTCCAGATACAAAATCGGCTCTGAAAAGTAGATGCTATCTCGGATGCTCGGCAATTCATCGCCGGAAAACATGAGATTTAAAAAATGGGTAGTGGTATAGAAGAGGTGATAAAATCTGTCCCTGTCATTGTTTCGACAGGCTCGACAACCTTCTGAGCGTAGCAAATATTTTTTTTTATAACAGTATGTTGAATAGACATTATCGGAAATAAGCGGCTGCCCCTTTTATTAAAATCGGTCCCGCAAAGACGCAGAGATCGCAAAGCCGCAGGAAACTGAGTGCCGGCAGAGGCTGTATTTCTTCTTTTCTTTGCGCCCTCTGCGCCCTCTGCGAGAAACTTTTTTATTTCCGATAATGTCTATGCTGTGTTGACATTTGTTGTGGTAGTGATATAGAACAAGTGATTATTTTATAATACAGATAGTTATTATATAGTACAACTATAATAAAGAGATAAGTAATGAGAGATATGATCTGCCCCCGCTGCAACTCGGGAAATATCGTAAAAAACGGAACCGCTTCCGAAAGAAAAAACTCGTCTGACAGCAGAATCCGATGAAATATGGTCATTTGTCGGGAGCAAAGAAAATAAGTATTGTATATGGTTTACAATTGATGTCGTAACAAAAGAAATTGTCGGCTTTTACGCCGGCAGTCGGGGAAGGGAAGGCGCGGAAGAACTCTGGAATTCACTCCCGCCGGAATATCGTCAATGTGCTGTTATTTATACGGATTTTTGGGAACCGTATGCAGGAGTTCTGCCTTCGAATCGCCATCGTCATGTAGCAAAAAACAGCGGAAAAACAAGTTATATTGAGCGGTTCAACAATACTGTGCGGCAGAGAATTTCCAGGCTTGTCCGAAAAACTCTTTCCTTTTCAAAAAAACTTGAGAATCACATTATGAGCAATATGGCTTTTTGTTCATCATTATAACGCAATGATTAGAAAAGGAATCACCAATACTATATGACTACCAAACAAGGATTGAAACATGTATTACAGGCGATACAGGCAAGAGTCAATGAGGAGTTTAAGCGCGACTTCCATTAAAACAAGGATTGAAACACTCCTTCAACACCTTCCTCACCCATGATTGCCTGTAGTTTAAGCAATACAATGCGGCAAAGAATTTCCCGGTTCGTCCGAAAACCGCTTTCCTTTTCAAAAAAACTTGAGAATCACATTATGAGCAATATGGCTTTTTGTTCATCACTATAACAATATGATTAAAAAAGAAATCACCGCTACTATATGACTACCCGCTTTTTATTAAAAAATCTTTGCGGACTTTGCGCCTTTGCGAGAAACCTTTTATCTCCGATAATGCCTGCCTCGGATTAGGTCAGGTTCAGCCACAAGGAAAATGTCAGCGCAGACAGCAGCGTGCTGAGGGAAATGGCTGATACCGCGAAATCCCTGTCTCCGCTCATTTCCTGCGCCATGATAAACACGATGGTGGCGGTGGGGGATGCGAGCAGAATCAGTCCGGGAACATATTCCTGATGCGGCAGCGCAAAAAAGCGATATAAAAAAAAGCCGATACCGGGAAGTATCATCAGCTTTGCCAAGGTGCTGAAAAACACGATTCCGAAATGATGTCTCGCGGAGGCAAAAGACAGGGAAGCGCCGATGAGAAGCAGCGCGAGCGGAAGCGACATGCCGCTCAGAATGTCAAGGCTGCGCCCCATGATCAGCGGCATCTGCGCGCCGGTCAGCGAAAAGAGAATACCGGCAATCGAGGCTACAATCACAGGGTTTCCGAGTATTTTCAAAACGATCCGTCTTTTGCTGAAAGAAATATCATCTGCATAGAACTGAAGCACCAGTACTGCCAGCAGATTTTGCAGAATCATGACAAAGCCTGCCAGAATACCGGCGCGCACCAGCCCTTCGTTCCCCAGATAATAAAATGAGACTGCCAGCCCGATATATCCGAGATTTCCGTGAAACGCACTCTGCACAAAAGTGGCAATCTGTCTGCGTCCGATACGGGCGATCAGAGCGGAAAGCCATCCGATGCCGAAAATCAGCAGCACAGCGGTCAGTGTGACGGCAATGACATCAAAATGAAAGCTGCCCGCGAGGGAAGCCTTTGAAATTGAGCGAAAAATCATCGCCGGGATTGCCAGATAGTAAACCAGCCGGTTTGCGGGTCCCAGAAATTCCGGGGGCATAAAACCTCTGCTTCGGGCAAGCCATCCGAGCGCGATGATCGTAAATATCGGAATGATGGTAGTGATGATATTCATGATGTTCTGTGCGACAGATTTAACCGCAAAGAGCGCAAAGATATGTTTCATTGGGAACCCTGTGTCCTCTGCGCCCTTTGCGACCTTTGCGGTTCATTTTTTTCCGGTGCGGAAATTTCAACTGCGTAACTCCTATCATATTTAAACATCTTTTGAAAATGAATTCGTATCAGTTTCCATGAGTCTGCCCTTACCTCATCAATCGGTGTTTTGGGCGATAACAGGCATAATACCAATTCGCTTTCAAAGATCGGTCTTTTCAGATCGTACAGCGATTTTTCAAATCGCTGAAACCGCTTGAAAAGCGGTTTTACAAATCGCTGAAACCGCTTTCAGATCGTACAGCGATTTTTCAAATCGCTGAAACCGCTTGAAAAGCGGTTTTACAAATCGCTGAAACCGCCTGAAAAGCGCCGAAGCTTAAAACAGATACGGAGAACACCGTTTTTGATAGCGAATTGGTATAAGTCAATATCCTGAGTCATCCGTATCTCACACCCCATCAGATAACAGCCAATCCGCCGATAAAACAGAAATCCCATTTCTGATTCACAATAAAATTCCGGGTAGCGGTGTAGAAGCAGATGACACGGAATGTCATTGTCTCGACCAGCTCAACAACCTTCTGAGCGCAACGGAACGGCACTTTAAAAACCATCAGGGTCTGCGGCTTCTGCCCGGAAATACGGAAGGCGGCTTTTATTTTCTGATAGCGAATTGGTATAAACAGCATCAGAAAGATTTTTCAATAGGGAGCAAGTTGGGTTATCAATAGTCCGGTAAAAATTTTCGGACTAAATGATTTCAGTATGTTATGAAATTCAAAACAAATTGTAAGTTTTAATAATTCCAGATACTTATTGAATTATAATTTGCTGAACAGAAAAAATTACCGAACTATTGGTTATGATAATAAAAAATAATCACTGTATCAGATCGCCCGGACAGGCAGCCTGCTTTTCTTACTTGACACATAAGCCTTATTTCTATATCTTTAAGCGTTACACACTTGCCCTGTTTTAATAAAATAGAGAATGAAAGCTGTAAACATCAGCGGGCGGAAACACTGTCTGAACAAAAAACGGCTGAAAAGACAAGGCTTTTTATTTATAAATGAAAAATTATCTTTATATTGCAATTAGTTCGGCATTCGGTTTGGGTTTATCCCCCATCGCTCCGGGAACTCTGGGCGCGTTGTCGGGTGTATTTTTTCATATTGTTATTGTTCTTTTTCTTCCGATAAAAATGCAGTGGCTGTCGCTGGTTGCCGTATTTATGCTTGTCTGCACGGCAAACCACCTGCTCACGCCTTGGGCGGAAACATATTGGCAATGCAGCGATCCCAAACATTTTGTGCTGGATGAGGTTGCCGGATATTTGCTGATACCGATTATTTTCCGGGGCGGGGAACTGTGGAAGGTGGCGTTGTGGGGATTCTTTTTGTTCAGAATCTTTGATGTTTTCAAGCTGATACCGCCGGCGAAATACATTGACCGGAATATGCACGGGCCTTGGGGAATCCTCTTGGACGATCTTGTCAGCGCGGGCTATGCTGCACTGATAATGTACGGAATACGCTGGATAAAACCGGAATGGTTGGAAATTTCGTAGGGGCACGCCGGCGGCGTGCTATCTGTAAAGCGATTTTTCAAATCGCTTTGAAGCGAATTAAAAATTCGCTTTACAATTTCGGCATGCCCCTACAGGCAATAGATATATTGATACTAAAAAAACTGATACTAAAAAAAAGGAGGTAATGTTTGATTAAAATCACAGGTCTTACGGAAAGAGAAGTTGAAGAATCAAGGCTTAAACACGGCACCAATCAGATTAGCGCTCAGGAAACAGAAACTTTCTGGGACAAACTCAAAGACAATCTGAAAGACCCGATGCTCATCATTCTGATTGTCGCGCTTTTCATTGTTCTGATGCTTGCGGCTTTCGGATATTCCGAATGGTATGAGGGCGTTGGAATTGCTGCGGCAGTCGTGCTGGCGGCGCTGGTTTCCACCGCTTCGGAATTTAAAAATGAACAGACCTTTCAGAAACTTCAGGAAGAAGCATCTAAAATTTTTCTCAATGTCTTTCGCGGGGACGCGCTGAAAATCATCGGCATTGACGATATTGTGGTGGGAGATAAAGTTTTTTTGCAGCCGGGCGATAAAATTCCCGCAGACGGCAAATTGGTTCAGGGAAAAATCCGTGTGAGTCAGGCAATGCTCACGGGCGAACCGGAGC
Organism: Desulfobacteraceae bacterium; assembly: GCA_020049595.1. Taxonomy (GTDB): domain Bacteria; phylum Desulfobacterota; class Desulfobacteria; order Desulfobacterales; family JAIFKL01; genus JAIFKL01. The sequence continues at coordinate 3,409 of JAIFKL010000338.1, read as the reverse complement.
CGGTCACCAAAACCCCCGGAGACGCGGATGAACGGACCATGGAAAATCCGCATATCATCTATCGCGGCACCGTTGTGGAAGACGGCGAAGCGGTCTTAGAAGTGGACCGGGTGGGGCAGAATACCGTTTTCGGACAGTTGGCAAAAGATTTGAAGGTGGAAGAGCGCGTCGGTCCCCTGCGTGTAAAACTCGGAAAATTGGCTGAGGATATTTCCAAATTCGGTTATATCGGTTCGACTTTCATCGCGCTCGCCTTTATGTTCAAAGTCATTTATCTGGATCATACAGGCACCATGGCGGCGTATTTTTCCGATTTCGGAATGGTGATAAAAGACGTTGTGACCGCGCTGATTCTTGCGGTTATCGTTATCGTGGTTGCCGTACCCGAAGGGCTTCCCATGATGATTGCCATTGTGCTGGCGCAGAATATGCGGAAATTGCTGAAATCGAATGTGCTGGTCCGGCAACTGCTCGGAATTGAGACATCGGGAAGCCTGAATATTCTTTTCAGCGATAAAACCGGAACTATTACTCAGGGGCAGTTGGATGCGGTGGGATTCCTCTCCGTGAATGAGAAAAACGAAGAACATCTCAATATTTACAAGTCCTTTGACGATATGCCGGAGAAACTCAGGAATCTGGTGAATATTTCCTTCCGGGAAAATACTTCCTGCGTGGTGAATCCCAAAGCGGAAAACGAAGCGGAACGCATTCTCGGCGGCAACACCACCGAAAGGGCGTTGCTCCGTTTTCTCAAAGCTGACAAAAACGGCTATTCTTCGGAAGGAATGGAAATGCTGTCGCAGGTGCTTTTCAGTTCTGCCCGGAAATATTCCGCATCCCGCATCAGAATGAAAGACGGCGCCGAGATTTCCTTTGTGAAAGGCGCGGCGGAAAAAATTCTGGCGGAATGTTCCTCATATTATGACGTTGACTGCAATATTCAGCCTTTGTCCGAAAAAACAAAAAACCTGCTTTCCGCTGAAATGGACCGGAAAGCCGAAGACGGATTCCGGATTATCGGCACGGCAACATCGGAAAAAGAGATTTCTGATGAAGGTCTGTCTCAGGGCTTGGCATTGCTGGGATTCAGCCTGATTCGGGACGAACTGCGTCCGGATTCCAAGCCTGCCATTCAAACCTTGCAGAAAGCCGGGATTCATGTGGTCATGCTCACCGGGGACCGGCACGGCACCGCGGTTGCCATTGCAAAAGATGCGGGGCTTATCACCTCGGATAAAGATGTGGCTGTCGAGTCTTCGCAAATGGGAAAGCTTTCCGATGAGGAAGTCAAAATGCTGATTCCGAATCTGAAAGTCGTTTCCCGATGTCTGCCTCAGGACAAAACCCGGCTGGTGAAACTGGCTCAGGAACTCGGTCTTGTCGTCGGAATGACGGGTGACGGCGTGAATGACAGCCCTGCGTTGAGCAACGCGGACATCGGTTTCGGTCTGGGCAGCGGCACCGAAGTGGCAAAAGAAGCTTCGGATATTGTCATTCTCGATGACCGGATCCGCTCCATTGCCAATGCGGTGCATTACGGCAGAACGATTTACCGCTCCGTGCAGAAATTTATCACCTTCCAACTGACCGTAAGCGTCAGCGCGATTATCATCGCGTTTCTCGGTCCTTTTCTGGGTTTCGAGCTTCCGCTGACCGTGATTCAACTGCTCTGGATGAATCTCATCATGGACACGCTGGCGGCGCTGGCACTCAGCGGCGAGCCGCCGCTTGACAAACACATGGAAGAAAAACCCAAAGCCAGAGAGGAAAAAATTATCACCAAAAGCATGTGGGCGGCTGTTCTGTGCAACAGCGTTTTCATCGCTTCGATTTCTATTTTTTTCCTTAAAAGCGAATGGGTTCACTCTGTTTTTTTCCGCGCCGGCGCGCCGGAGAAACTGAATGAACTTGTGTTTCTGACGGCTTTTTTCAGCGTGTTCGTTTTTATCCACAATTTCAATTCAACGAATGTCCGGGTGGAAGGAATGAACCTGCTTGACCATATTTTTGAGAACAAGGGATTTCTGAAGATTTTCGGGCTGATTTTTGTGATTCATCTGCTGATAACTTATTTCGGCGGAAATATGTTTCGGACCACGCCGCTTGAGTTGAAGGAATGGATTTACATTATTCTGTTTTCCGCGTCCATAATTCCCTTTGATCTGGCAAGGAAATATGTTTGTAAGAATTTGAATTAACAGGTCAGAGGTGAGAGGTAAGGGGTGCGGGGCGGCTCCCTCTGACCTCTGACCTCTGACCCCTAACCTTTTTTCTGGCAAATTGAAAATGAAGTTCCAAACGGGTAAGAAAACAAAAGTCGGCAGAAACGATTACTGTCCCTGCGGCAGCGGTCTCAAATATAAAAAATGCTGTCTTTTCAAGCAGACGCCGGATATCGAAAATATTAAAGAGTTCTATCAGAAGCAATATAAAATCCGACTGAAGGAAAAGAAAGACATTGAAGGCATCCGAAAAGCAGGAAAAATGGTGCTGGCGACGCTTGATCTCGCGGAAGCGGCAATCGCTCCGGGAGTAAAGACAGAGGAAATCAACACGCTTGTCCATGAATTTACTGTCAAAAACAAGGGCATTCCCGCACCGTTGCATTATCGGGGCTATCCGAAGAGCGTATGTGTGTCTGTGAATGAAGTCATCTGTCACGGAATCCCCGGCGACAGGGTGTTGAACGAGGGAGACATCGTGAATGTGGATGTGACCACGATCTTAGACGGATACTATGCTGACGCCAACAAAACTTTTTTTGTGGGAACACCGAGCGAAGATGCCAAAAAAATGCGAAGATGCCAAAAAAATTGTGGAAATCGCCAAAAAAAGCATGAAACTCGGTATTTCGATGGTCCGTCCCGGAAACACGATTGGAGATATAGGCTGGGCAATTCAGAATTATGCGGAAGGAAGAGGCGGCTCTGTGGTCAGGGAATTTGTGGGACACGGCGTGGGATTTGATTTTCACGAATCCCCGCAGATTCCGCATTACGGAAACAAAGGAGAAGGCATTGTGCTGGTGCCGGGAATGGTTTTTACTGTTGAGCCGATGATTAATCTGGGAGACAAAGACCTGCGGATTCTGAAAGACAAATGGACAGCAGTTACCAAAGACGGCTCGTTTTCGGCTCAGTTTGAACAGACCGTTCTCGTCACGGAAGAGGGCTTTGAAAGTCTCACGCCTTATGAGTGAGAAGTGAGAAATAATAGGCAGGTAACAGGTAACAGGTAACAGGTAGCAGCCGCGTCAGCGGCGGAATATTTGTAGCAGAAATCACACTACCGGACAATTTTTCAGACTGTTCTGCCGAAACGGACAGGAAACGGCTTGCAAAGCCGTTTTACAGTAAAACGATTTTGCAAATCGTTTCTGTTTCAGTCCGAATAAAATCAGAATGTT
>JAIFKL010000082.1 GCA_020049595.1 Desulfobacteraceae bacterium | reverse complement strand
CGCCGAATGCCTTGCAGCAGCCTTGAGAAGATAACATCCGAATCCCGCACAGGGTGAGATATTTGTTCGGATGCACAGACAGGTTCACGCCCCCAGCGATTGCCATGCCGCATTCGCCTTTCAGTAAGCTTTCACAAGCAAGATGAATCGCATAAAGAGATGAAGAACACGCGGTATCCACGCTCAGGCTGGGTCCTCTGAAGTTGAAAAAATGAGATATACGGTTTGCCACCCAGCAAATCTGGGAGTTGGCAGGGATGAAATTGCCTTTTGCCCATTCGGCCGCGGCATAGAGTTGGTATTCGCTGAAAGACACACCTGCGAAAACGCCTACATTGCCTCTGCGGTCGCCGGCATTCGGGTCTTCCAAGCGGCTTCGTGTATAGCCCGCGTCTTCCAAACATGACCACACTGCCTGAAAAAAGAGACGTTCCTGAGGGTCCATAAATCGCGCCATATCCGGCGAGATATTGAAAAACAGAGGGTCGAACTTGTCTATATCGCTGATAAAGCCGCCCCATTTGCAGTACATGCCCGGATATTTTTTATAATCCCATCGCTCTTTGGGAATTTCGGTGACGCAGTTGCGCCCGGCTTTCAGATTCTCCCAGTACTCGTCTGTATTCTCAGCCATAGGATATTTCCCGCTGACGCCGATAACGGCGATGAAGAAGTGAGACTTCGACAAGCTCAGTCGAAGCGAGTTCGGTCGAACTGAAGTGACAAGAGAGGCTTCGGTGAACTCAGCCGAACCGAAGTGAGAAGTTTTCGGCTCTGCAAATTCCCGGTTCCGAGCCGGGAGCGTAAGCGACGGGATTTCTTCTTTCGCTTCTTCTTCCACTCGCTCACGCTCGCGGCTCGGTTTTTCAATATTCACAAGCTGTTTAATTTTTTCATAATGATTTTCAACAAAATATTGGGCAAGCGATGCCGCATTCTTATATTTGAAAAACAAGGTCGCGGGCAGTTTACCGAATTGCTCCTGCAAACGGCTGTTGATCTGTCCGATCAGAATAGAGTCCAGCCCGTATTCTTCAAAATCATCATCCGGCTGAAGATGCTGCAAATCAAGTTTCAGGACAGAAGCGATTGTCTCTATGAGATAATCCGCCGCGGCTGCCGATATATCTCTTGTCTCCTTGATCTGTCCCCCCGTTCTCGCGCTCTGCGTAAAACGAGTTTTCAACTCGTTTCTCGTTCCCATACCCTGCGTGGAAATGTAGTCTTTTGCCAAAATTTCGCTTCGCTCATTTTGGCACTCCGGATTACTTTCCCCCTTTTCTAAAGGTGGGCAGGGGGGATTTCCCGCTTCTTCCGGTATCCAATATCGCTCCTGAGCAAAAGGATAGGTCGGCAGAGAAATCCGTCTGCGGTGTCCGCGTTCAGGATACAGCAGTTTCCAGTCATTCATCGCGCCGGATACCCAGAGCAGCGCTAATCTGACAGCATCGTTATTTTCTATGACGGTTCTGACAAACTGCTCCCCGAATGCGCCTGAAATCAGTTGTTTTGTATTTTTTCCTTCTTTTTTCGCATTGCCGGAATAGAGATTTTCTATATCGTTTTTGCCACGGCTGAATTGTCTCAATCGCTCAATCAGCGTTCCTATATCTGAAACTACCAGCGCCATCCGCTCATCCATTGCCTGTCTGCCGACTTGAAGGGTGTAGGCGATAGAATTGAGAATTGAGAATTGAGAATTGAGAATTGAACGACGGGCGGATGCCTCTGACCTCTGACCCCTGACCCATGACCTTTTTTCAATAAAATCAGCTATATTTGCAGCATAAACTTTCAGTCTTTCTTCATTTCGGGCAGAAAGTGGAATAATCTGGGGAGTCATTATTGCTTCTTCACAGACCGGAGAAACTGATTCCGGATATTCTTCAATCACGATATGGGCGTTTGTTCCGCCGATACCGAAGGAACTGACACCGGCTCTGAGCGGAATGGTATTCCCGGATTCGTCTTTCAGATGACTCCAAGCTTGCTGCCGAGCGACAATGTAAAACGGACTCGATTCCAACTGTATCTGAGGATTAATATCCTGAAAATGAACGGTTTTCGGAAGTAGTTTATGCTTCATACAGAGCAGCACTTTCATCATACCGGCAATACCGGAAGCAGCTTCCAAATGTCCGATATTGGTCTTTACCGCGCCGAGTCCGCAATAGCCAGCGGGCGGAACCGCTCTGCCGCTTCTTTCATGCAGGATTCTGAAGGCTTTTTTCAATCCGTTTATCTCAACCGGATCGCCCAATTCCGTGCCGGTGCCGTGCGTTTCGATAAAAGTCACCGTTGCCGGGTCCGTGTCTGATTTCTCATAGGCTTCGATGAGCAATTCAGCTTGGGCATTGGGATTCGGGGCTGTCAGGAAAGCGGCGCGTCCGCCGTGATTGACCGCGGTTCCCCGGATAATGCCGTAAATGTGGTCTCCGTCTTCTACGGCTTTGTCCAAAGGTTTGAGCAAAAGCGCGCCCGCGCCTTCTCCTCGGGCGTATCCGTCTGCGCTTTTGTCAAAAGTTCTGCATCTTCCGGAGCGACTTATCCGTCTGCGCTTTTGTCAAAAGTTCTGCATCTTCCGGAGCGACTCAGCATTCCGGCTTTGTCAAAGACAATATAAACCTGCGGATTCAGAAGCACATTGACGCTGCCCGCTATGGCAAGGAGACATTCGCCGTTCTGAATGGAGATAACAGCCCGGTGCAGCGCGACAAGCGCGCTGGAACAGGCAGTATCCACAGCCTCGCTGGGACCGCGCAGATTCAACAGATAAGATATGCGGTTCGGCAGGATAGAATGATATATGCCTGTACTCTGATGCGCGTCTGGACTTGCGGATGCTTTGAGCAAATCCGCATAGTCATTGCTCGAAATACCAACAAATACAGCTGTTTTTGTACCGGAGAGGTCTGAGACATTGTATCCCGCATCTTCTATGCACTTCCACGCTGTCTCTAAAAAAATCCGATGTTGCGGGTCAGTCATCTCGGCTTCACGGGGGGACATGCCGAAAAAGCGCGCATCGAATCTGTCAACCTGCTTCATAAAGCCCCCCCATAAAATACGGGTTTTGTTTTCCTTTTCCGGATCGCCGTAATATGCTTTCCAGTCCCATCGCTCTTTCGGGATTTCCGTAATCAGATCATTCCCGTTTTTCAGATGCTCCCAGAATGTCTCGAGGTCAGGAGACTGAGGCATCACGCCTGCCATGCCGATTACTGCGATGGGTGAGAGGTTCGGGGTTCGGGGTTCGGGGTTTGAAAAGACAGACAACCTCTCACCTCTCACCTCTGACCCCGCACCCCCCATCATCTTCTCTCCGAATGTCTCACAGAGATATTCCGCAAACGCGCCGAGAGATGGCTGTCCGAAAAACACTGAGGGTAACACTTCAATATCATAGACCGTCATTATCCGGCTGACGAGCGCGGTCAGCGTCACCGAGTCAAAGCCGTATTCGCTGATGCTCGTCGGTCAGCGTCACCGAGTCAAAGCCGTATTCGCTGATGCTCGTATCCGCGTCAATATCTTCTCTGCCCACCATCAAAATATCGGCGGCAATTTCTGTCAGGCGTTTCTTGATAGCAGGTTGCAGGGTGCAGGTTGCAGGGTGCCCTCTGTCACCCGTTACCTGCAACCTGTTACCTGACCCCGCGTCAAGCAATTCCTTTTTCAGCAGTTTTCCCAGAGGACTCCGGGGCAGTTCTTCACGAAATTCTATGAATTTCGGAATTTTGAATGCCGCCATCCGTGTTTTGCAGTAATCCGCTATTTCTCTTTTCTCAAGAAATTCCTTCGGCACAATCACTGCTTTTATCATCTCATTGCCGTCCGGCGTCTTGATGCCTACCACTACCGCATCTTTTACTTTCGGATGCGTCTTTATTGCGGATTCGATTTCCTCGGGGTCAACTTTGTAACCACCCGTATCTATAAATGTTTTTTTTCTGCCTGTGATAAATAAACGTCCGTCGCTGTCTGTTTTTCCTATATCTCCTGTCCGATAATAGTCTTTTATAAAAAGTTCTCCGGGTAGTTCCGGCAGATTGTCATAGACACCCGGAGGAATAACCGGACTTTTCACACAGATATTGCTAATTTCTCCCTCAGATGCCGGATCGCCGTTATCATTCAGAATTTTGATGCTTATATTGCAGAGAGGTCTTTGCGCGTCATAAGTCATATTATCGGCGGGTTCCAGATTCATGCTGACAGAGCCGGTTTCCGTGGAGCCGTATAATGACCTGATGGGAATGCCGAATCTTTTTAAAAAGCGGTTATATACATCCTCGGACAGAAAATTTCCGCTGGAAAGGCAGTAGGAAAGGTGAGAGGTCAGGGGTTCGGGGTTAGGAATATCTGCAAGTATGTCAAATTGATAGGGAACTCCCGGAAATATTTTGATATTTTCTTTTTTTACAGTTTCAAAGAATTGTCCGATGCAGCCCGCAAAAGGCAGAGATTTGCCGTCTTCGGTGCGGGGATCGGATATAACGAGCGAAGAACCAGCGCTGACCGCCGCCAGCAGGCAATTCCCCAGCCCGTAGGAATGAAACAGCGGAATCACGCATATAATATTGTCGGAAGGCTTCAGATTCAGGGTTTCGCAGAAATTTACGCCTTCATAATAAAGATTTTTCTGTGTTCGGCACACCCGCTTGAATTTACCTGTCGAACCGGATGTAAACAGGTAAAGCATTTTGCCCTCGTAAGGCTCGGCGTCTGCCGCCGCATCGGCTTCGGCTGCTGCTACGAGCAGTTCGTCAAATCTGTAAAATAGCTTAGAATCCGGCTCTGCTTGCCCTTGTTCATTTCCTGAAACGATGATCAGGCTTGTTTCCCTGCCTGATTCGGAAATGATATTCCTGCATATCGAAGCCCGGTAGGAATCGGTTATGATGACTTTCGGGCATACATCGTTAATATATTTGGCGATTTCTTCCGCATTCAGCATCGGATTTAAGGGAAGCATGACGGCTTTCACTCGGGCCGCGGCAAATAAAGCGACGATCCACTCAGGGCAGTTCGGAAGAATCACAGCGATACCGTCTCCGGCGCGGACATTGATGCTGTGTAATCCCTTGCTGAAGCTGGCTGCCAGCGAATTCAGTTCGCCGTAAGTTATTCTCCTGTTCTCGTAAACAACGGCTGCCTTATCCCGGCTTTTTTCAACTGCTTTAAGCAAAAGCTGACTTAACATTGATGCTGTTCTCCTGTAAAAATTGAGAATTGAGAATTGAGAATTGAGATTCTTCACTTCCCCTTCGCTGCGCTCAGGGCTTCGGTTCAGAATGACATGAAAAGCTCAGAAGGGGTATTTATTTCTCAATTCTCACTTCTCACTTCTCAATTTTTCCACTTCATCCAATATCTCACCGGAGAGAACCAATTTCTTCATGGTATTGTGGTCTGTATGAAGGGGTCTGTCTTCTTCAAGGGGTTTGATATATTTGCGGATTATTTT
>JAIFKL010000252.1 GCA_020049595.1 Desulfobacteraceae bacterium | reverse complement strand
TTCCAAATTTGATAAAAATTAACACTGGTTATTAAAAATGTCAATCACAAAATCCCTTACAGATTCTGAAAAAACTGCTTGAAATCAAGGTAAATATAAGGTAGTGTAATTTGTTACTTATTGATTTATGTGATATGATTTTTATCATCAGGTTGTGTTGACATTTGTTGTAACAGTCCGATTATATTGCAGGGGCGGCTGCCCATGAAAAGGGTAAGCACAGGGGCTTACCCCTACAAAAAACACAAATGTCAACAGAACCTAATACATTAACAGAAGGAAAAAAATCATGAATGAAAAAATCATATCAGTTTATACTCTTACTGATGATATACTTATTACAGATTATGACATCCGAGTACGGACTTCGCCGATATAAAGAGTTGAAGGGCAGCGGCGTTCCGCTGATTTTAATCGGAGAGAAACGGATAAACGGCTACAGCGAACAGACCCTCCGAAAAACGCTGGGGATGAGTTCCGACTGATATCCGAAATAAAAAAGCGGCTTGCAACGGCGCAAAAAAGAAACAGGGAACCGGAGTTTCGGAAATTCCGCTATCTTTGCGGTCTTTGCGTCTTTGCGAGAAAATTCATGCGCCTATTTCCGATAATTTTGTATTTTCAAATTTTTCATCTTTTCGTGATTCAGGTTTTGCCATGTCAACGATTCGCCAGCAATTAATCGCTCTTTTGTCTCAGAGAGAATACGACGCCAGAGAACTTTCGCAGGCATTGCACATACGGGAAAAAGAGGTTTATGAACATCTTTCCCATATTGCCCGCTCCCTTGCCTCGCAAAAGCGAAAGCTGATTACCGTGCCGTCAGTCTGTATTTCCTGCGGCTATGAATTTGAGGATCGGCGGCGTTTTACCAAACCGAGCCGCTGCCCCCGATGCAAAAGCGAGCGCATTCGGGAGCCGGGTTATCAGATTGTTTGAAAAATTCAAATAAACCGAAAAGTTGTGCAAACAACAGGCTTTATCGGAAATAAGAAAAATGTTTTTCGCAAAGACGCGAAGGGCGCAAAGGAAGAAAGACGGAAATGCCGGTACTGCAATTTTCAGCGTCTTTGCGACCTTTGCGAGACCGATTTTAATAAAACGGGCAGGCTTTTTCCGATAAAGTCTGATATATGCGAATTTGCGCCCTTTGCGGTTAAATAAAATTCATCAATACCAAAAAGGAGGATATATGTTGTTGAAAAAAACAAGGCATCAACCGCATCATTTTCTGAGCATCTCAATAATGCTGGGTATTTTTCTGATCCTGTCCGTCCCGATCATTTCAGACAGCATTTGTCAAGCCGAGTCATTGAAAAAAAATCTGATTTTCATTCTTGACGCTTCGGGCAGCATGGCATCAGAAATAAAGGGAAAATCGAAAATCGAAATCACGAAAGATGCTTTCAGCGATCTGGCGAAAAATTTTTCTCCGGCATACAAAGTCGGGCTTATCGCTTACGGGCATCGTTACAAGGGCGACTGCAACGATGCGGAAGAACTGATTCCGGCTGCTCCTTTTGACCGAAAAAATTTTACAGATAAAATTCAGAGTATTAAAGCTGTGGGCATGTCCGCCCTTTCTTTTTCCCTTCAAAAAGCTGCTGAAAGCATCCGAGATAAAAAAGAAAAAAATATCCTCATTCTGCTGGCTGACGGTCAGGATGCCTGCAACATTGATGCCTGCGCGCTGGTTCGGGAGATGAAAGCCGGAGGCGCACGCTTTATTCTGCATGTGATCGCTTTTGATGTCAGCGGGGACGCGGAAAAATCGCTTGTCTGCCTTGCCGGTGCCGGCGGCGGAACATATTTTTCGGCAAAAAGCGCGGGAGAATTGCAGACCGCTTTGAAAAAAGCGGTTGAACTATCGGGATTTAAAGGAGATTACCGGCAAGCCGCACCGCCTGCAAAGCCTGAAGAAACGCCTCCGCCGCCCCGGTCTGCTGAAAAGAAGATTATCAATGAAATCAGTGAAATAAAATTTGAACGCTCCCCGGAGGGACAGGAAAAAGTCATTTTTATTCAAAGCGGCGCTGTGCAGCCGAAAATCTTCCCGCTTGCAGAAGCGATTCCGAAAGCGGTCTGCGATTTTTCAAATACCCGTATTTCCCGCAGTGTCAGTCACAACATGAAGGTGGGCGGAAAGCTGATTCAGCGTATACGCGTCGGTGTTCACAGTGAAAAAGAGCCGAAAGTGAGGATTGTGCTTGATATTGCGCCTAACGTTGTTTTGACAGAGGCGCAGTTGTCTGAACCCTGATTCTCAGGATTAAAGGATTTTCATGATTTCTGTTCAGCCTGTTCACGCAGATTCTCATACCAATTCGCTTTCAAAAACTGTGTTCTCCGTGTCTGTTTTCAGCCCGGGCGCTTTTCAGGCGGTTTCAGCGATTTGAAAAATCGCTGTACTCCGTAAAACCGCTCTTCAAGCGGTTTCAGCGATTTGAAAAATCGCTGTTCTCCGTAAAACCGCTTTTCAAGCGGTTTCAGCGATTTGAAATCTGTTTCAGCCCGGGCGCTTTACGGTATGAAAAGACCGATATTTGAAAGCGAATCCGTATCAGAAATTCGGCAAATTTCTGTGAATATGAATGAAAAAAAAGGAGTGCTGAAATGGAGCGAAGCGGAATTTTAGCATAGTGCAGGCTGCAAAAATTTCATTTTTGCACTCCTTGCCGGACAGCCGAAAACACAAAAATAAGCAATCTGATTGACTTATTCGCGGGAATAACATATAAAAGTTATCACGGTCTGAGCCTTAATGAAAGGCGTAAGAAGTTTCCGTGATTTCTTTTTAACACAACAAAAAGGAGAAGGAAAAAGGATGAAAAAGATCATTGTAATTTGTCTTGTCGCCGCGTTTGCGCTGACAGCCTGCGCCGCGCCTGAGACAAAAACCGGCAAAGGTGCCGCTTACGGAGCGGCTGCCGGCGCGGCTGCGGGTGCCCTCATCGGGCAGATCGCCGGAAGAAACACTCAGTCCACGCTGACTGGCGCTGCTATCGGTGCGGCTGTGGGCGGCGCGACCGGCGCGGGCGTCGGAAAAATGATGGACGATCAGGAACGGGAGTTTAACGAAGCGCTCTCAACTTCTGAGGCAGCCGCAGTCACCCGGGAAGGGGATATTCTCTCCATCAGTTTGCAGGGCGATGTGACCTTTGAAACAGGTTCTGCGAATGTGATGCCCGGATTGTATTCGGAAATTGACCGTATCTCCGACATCATGGTGAAGTATCCCCAGACCTCCATTGTTGTCGAAGGACACACCGACAGCGTGGGAAAAGAAGATAAGAACATGGATTTGTCAAGACGCCGCGCCGATGCGGTCAGAAATCTGCTTGTGGAACGCGGGGTCAGTGATTCCCGCATACAGGTCGAAGCTTACGGCGAAAGCCGTCCCATTGCAGATAACAAAACCGAATCCGGAAAACGGATGAACCGCAGGGTGGAAATAAAAGTCACACCGATGGGAACATAATCAGCGGCTCAAAGGCGATATATTTACAGAAACCGGGTTTTGAATAAAAAATCCGGTTTCGGCATTTGAGCCTGTCGAAACTTCAGCCCTCCGTCTTTGCGATTTTTTTGTAGGGGTAAGCAAGCCCCCTGTGCTTACCCTGCTTACCCTGCCGAAACAGATACAGCAGGGGCAACCACGGGGGGTTGCCCCTACACCTTGCGATGGACTTTAACAGCGGGAGGAATTTCAGCCATGATCAGAAAAAAAAATAAAATGTTGAGCCGATTTTTGCCAGTCATTTTTTTGGCAATCATCACAGGCAGTTCTGCGGTATATGCGGAATCCGGCGATATGCTCTGGAAATATCAGACCGGCGGACCAATCCATTCTTCCCCGGCAATCGGCGCAGACGGAACAGTGTATGTGGGCAGCGATGATCATTATCTTCACGCGATAAATCCTGACGGGACGCCCAAATGGAAATATCTGACAGGGGGCGCAGTATTTTCCTCTCCGGCTGTAGCGGCGGACGGAACTGTGTATGTGGGCAGCGATGACTATTATGTTCATGCTGTAAATCCTGACGGAACAGTCAAATGGACATATCCGACCGGCGGGGAAGTCAAATCTTCTCCTGCTATCGGCGATGACGGCACCGTATATGTCGGAAGCAAGGACGGAAAGCTTTATGCAGTAAATCCCAACGGCACCGGCATCACCAAATGGCCTTATGCCATATCAAGCGGCAATGTAACTTCTTCTCCGGCTGTCGGCACTGACGGATTGATTTATGTGGGTTCTTGGGACAAACAGGTTTATGCCTTAAACGCATTCGGAAGTCTTATGAAAAAATATCCGACCGGAGGCTCGATAAATTTTTCATCCCCCGCGCTTTGGCATGACGGAACGATTTATATCGGCACACGGGACTACAAGCTTTACGCCCTGAATCCGGATCGCACCGTGAAATGGACTTATCTGACAGGCAGCGGAATAGAATCTTCTCCGGCTGTGAGCGCGGAAGGCACTGTTTTTGCAGCAAGCTGGGACGGAAATCTTTATGCGGTGAATCCCGACGGCTCACTGAAATGGCAATATCCGATATATGAGAACAGCGGCGAAAAAAAAGGCACTTTTTCTTCACCTGCCATCGGAATGGGCGGAACGGTTTATGCGGGAAGCGGAGATGGCTATCTCTATGCTGTAAGAGACGAAGGAACGCTGAAATGGCGTTATCAAACCGGGGGACCGGTTTATTCCTCTCCGGCTGTGAAATATGACGGCACCGTGTATGTGGGAAGCGAAGACGGCTATCTACATGCCATAGAAGGCGATTTGCCCTGGCCTTATAATGAATATCCGAAATCGGCAAACGGCTACGCGGCTTCTTCCTGGCCCAAATTCGGACAGAATAATTTGAATCTTCGCAGAGTGCCGATTCTTCAGCTCGCATTGCCGGAGGAGACCAAGGCGGTTCCGGGTCAGACGATTTCCCTGCCTGTAATACTTGACAACATCAAAAATGAAAGCGTTTATAATTTATCGGTAAGTATCCAATTTGAGAACAGCAAAATTGAAGTCAGAGACTTTACATCCGCGGAAAGCGGTGCAAAAATCACGACAGACAGTGCGACGGGCAAGATTTCCATACGATTTCCGTCCGGCGCTGCCTCGGGTCCCTACATCATGCAGAACGGAAACATAGCGGAACTTAAAATTTTTCTGACTGAAAATGCAAAAATCGGCGAAGATACAACATTGACATTTACTGAAGCCAAAATTAATTCTTTGCCTGTAACGACCCAAAACGGCGTCATCAAATTCGTTCCGCCTGCGTATCAGATTTCCGGCAAGACGGTTTATTTTGAAGATAAATCACCGGTTTCGGATGTCTTGCTGAACCTCGCTGGCGAAAATTCCTATACCGCAACAACAGACGCTCAGGGCGCTTACACATTTTCCGGTGTGCCGCCGGGAACTTACACGCTCACCCCTTCTAAAACCGGCGATTTGAAAGGTCTGAGCGCGCTGGATGCTGCAAAAATTCTGCAACATGTACGAGGTAAAATTCAATTGGACTGCGCTCATAAGAAAGCCGCAGATGTGAATAAAGATTCGCAAATCAATGAGACAGATGCTGCGGCTGTCGCAAAATGTTCTGGAGAACAAGACCTTGCTTTGGAATGTCAGATGAATGACAGCAAAATCAACTGGATATTTGTATCTGATCCCGCAGCCGAATGTGAGAAACAGCACTCGGATTTGTCTTTTGCGCCTTTGAATGCAGACAAGACCGATGCGGATTTTGTCTCAATGCTTCTCGGAGATCTGAGCGGAAACTGGTACGCACAAAACAGAAATTATGCTGAAAAAGACTTGATTTTAAAAGATATTATCCCGCTGATGGAGACAAAAGCCGCTCCGGAAGATACGGTAATCTTTCCGGTGGCATTGGCTCAGGAGACAGCGGCAATGCTCGGAGTTGATCTTGTGATTCAGTACGACAAAGATGCGCTTGAACTCGCAGAAGCGACGCTGACCGGCGGAATCTTGGCAGACTGGGAAGAAAATTTGCAGTTAATCAAAGATGATAAAGGATCAGCAGCGATAAAAATTTACGGCGCAGATGAAATCACAGGCAGCGGAAATGTGCTGTTTCTGAAGCTGAATGTCATCGGCGCGCTCGGCGCAACGGCTTCATTGTCCGTAGAAAAACTTGAATGCAATGAAACTGCCGTATCCGGCGGCTTCGGCGTAAACGGCGGCATCGCCTCGCTGGTGAATGTTGTCATAAAATATGAAGCCGGAGACATTGATCACAGCAAAATCATTGATTTGCGGGATGCGGTGCTGGCATTGCGGGCTTCGGCAGGCGTCACGGACGCGGGGATAGTATTTTCCGACGCGGACACAAACGGAGACAAAAAAATCGGAACAGAAGATGTCAGTTATATCTTGAAGGTGATTTCAGCAAGCATGAAATAAAAGCTGAAAAATCGAAAAGCGGATTGTCGGCATGAAGACATGGGAAAAGTCGCCGCTTATGAATTGAGTAATGACGGAGTCTCATTTAATATGTCCTGTCTGCTTTGTAGCGAACCTTCAGCCGACAAATGCCATAGAAGATTGGTTGCAGAATATTATAAAGAATTATTTCAACATATTGATATAAATAACCCAATTCTACACCACTACCAAAAAATGTACAGATTCAAAAGAGATTTGGTATCATTTCACACACTACCGGACAATTTTTTCAGTTCCTTCTGCTGAAACAGAAACAAAACGGCTTGCAAAGCCATTTTACTGTAAAACGATTTTGTAAATCGTTTTTTTTAATAAAATAAGTATATTATGATTTTTGTCCGGTAGTGTGATCATTTCATAACAGCACACTGTGAAAACAGGGATTCTTCGCTGCGCTCAGAATGACACGGGGGAAGCCCGGAATGACATGGGGCGAAGCTCGGAATGACAGCCCGGCATCACCTCCTACACCACTACCATTTTTTGAAAGTTGCAAATGACCATAAAAGAGAAGCAGATCGAACAAAGCCTGATTAAAAGGTTGACGGATATCAAATACACCTGGCGCCCGGATATCCATGACCGAGAAACGCTTGAGTCCAACTTCAGAAAACATTTTCAGGCACTGAATAAAGTCAATCTGACAGACTCGGAATTCGCCCGTCTGCGAGATGAGATTGTCAACGCCGATGTATTTACAGCAGCTAAAACCCTGCGCGAACGCAACACGTTCCAGCGGGAAGACGACACTTCTTTACAATACACACTGGTCAACATCAAAGACTGGTGCAAAAACGAATTTGAAGTCATCAACCAGTTACGCATCAACACCGACAACAGCCACCGCCGCTATGATGTGATTCTGTTAATCAACGGCATACCCGTGGTGCAAATTGAGCTCAAAGCCCTTGATGTCAGCCAGCGCCGCGCCATGGAGCAAATTGTCGAATACAAAAACGATCATGGCAACGGCTATACCAACACGCTGCTCTGTTTCATGCAGTTGTTTATTGTCAGCAACCAAGCCAATACGTATTACTTTGCCAATAATCACAGCCAGCACTTCAGTTTTAACGCCGACGAACGCTTTTTGCCCGTTTATCAATTTGCCGATAAAGACAATAAAAAAATTACCCATCTGGATGATTTTACCGATAAGTTCCTCGCCAAATGCACCCTGGGCGAACTGATCAGCCGCTATATGGTGCTGGTGGTCAGCGAGCAAAAACTGATGATCATGCGCCCGTACCAAATTTATGCGGTACAGGCAATTGTTGACTGTATTCACCAGAACCGGGGCAACGGGTACATCTGGCATACCACCGGCAGCGGTAAAACGCTGACCTCGTTCAAAGCATCCACCCTGCTGAAAGACAACCCGGATATTGAAAAGTGTCTGTTTGTGGTTGACCGTAAAGACCTGGACCGGCAGACACGGGAAGAATTCAACAAATTTCAGGAGGGCTGTGTTGAAGAAAACACCAACACCGAAACGCTGGTTCGGCGTATGCTGTCGGAAGATTACGCGGACAAGGTGATAGTTACCACCATTCAGAAGCTCGGGCTGGCGCTGGACGAAAACAGCAAACACAACCAGATCAGCAAACAAAAAGGCAGGCTCACCTACAAAGAACGTCTGGAGCCTCTGCGCGGCAAACGCATTGTATTCATCTTTGACGAATGCCATCGTTCGCAATTCGGAGATAACCACAAAGCCATCAAAGCATTCTTCCCCAATGCCCAGTTGTTCGGTTTTACCGGCACACCAATCTTTACGGAAAACGCCACATACAGAGAGATTGACGGCACGCAAGCTTCCTTCAAAACCACGGAAGATATTTTCCAGAAGCAACTGCACGCCTACACCATCACTCACGCCATTGATGATGACAACGTGCTGCGCTTTCATATTGATTACTTCAAACCCGAAGGCAAAACCGAAGCAAAATTCAAGGATGATGGAACCATTACTCAGAAAGCGGTGATTGAAGCGATTCTGCAAAAACACGATACCGCCACAAACTCACGCCGCTTTAACGCTGTTTTAGCCACCGCTTCCATCAATAACGCGATTGAATACTTTGAATTGTTCAGGCAGATTCAAGCCCGGAAACTGGCGGAAAACAACAGATTCCAGCCGCTGAATATTGCCTGTGTCTTCTCCCCGCCCGCGGAAGGCAACAAAGACGTGCAGCAGATTCAGGAAGACCTGCCGCAGGAAAAAGCTGATAACGAACAAGAGCCGGATAAAAAGAAAGAATCGCTCAAAGCCATTATTGCCGACTACAATGCTCAGTACGGCACTAACCACACCATTAACGAATTCGATCTCTATTATCAGGATATACAGAAGCGCATCAAAGACCAGCAGTATTCCAATCAGGATTACCCGCACAAAAACAAAATTGACGTGGTGATTGTGGTGGATATGCTGCTCACCGGTTTTGACTCCAAATACCTCAACACCCTGTATGTGGATAAAAACCTCAGACATCATGGACTGATACAGGCTTTCTCACGCACCAACCGCGTCCTGAACGACACCAAGCCTTATGGTCATATCATGGATTTCCGATGTCAGGAAGAGTCCGTTGACGAAGCCATTGCTCTGTTTTCCGGACTGGATAAGAACCGCGCCAGAGAAATCTGGCTTGTTGACCCGGCACCGGAAGTCATAAAAAAATTAGACGATGCCGTCAGCGGTCTTAAAAGCTTTATGGACGCGCAGGGTTTAGTCTGTAAGCCGGAAGAGGTAAGCAACCTCAAAGGCGATGATGCACGGGGCGAATTTATCAGGCGTTTTAAGGAAATACAGCGACTTAAAACCCAACTGGATCAATATACCGATCTGAGCGAAGAAGATAGCCAAAGCATAGAATCGCTGATTCCCGAAGATCAACTGCGCTCCTTTCGGGGGATGTATATAGAAACCGCCCAGCAGCTCAAAGCCCGTCAGGACAAAGGCGGGGATGACATCAGCCCGGAACTGGAGCAACTGGATTTTGAGTTTGTGCTTTTCTCCTCTGCGGTGATTGATTACGACTATATTATGAATCTCATTGCCCGATACACCCAGGACAAACCCGGCAGACAAAAAATGACCCGCGAACAGTTGATCAGTCTGCTCAGTTCCAGCGCCAATCTGATGGAAGAGCGTGAAGATATTATTGCCTATATCTACAGTTTGAAGGCAGGTGTGAGTTTAAACGAAAAAGACATTCGTGAAGGATATGAAATCTTTAAAGCTGAAAAGTCAGCTAAGGAACTGGCGGCAATGGCTGAAAAGCACGGGCTGGAAACCGAAGCCCTGCAAGCTTTTGTGGACGGCATTATGAACCGCATGATTTTTGACGGCGAACAACTCGGTGACCTGATGGCGCCGTCGGAATCAGGATGGAAAGAGCGAACAAAAAAAGAACTGGCGCTGATGGAAGACCTGATGCCATTATTGAAAAAACTGGCTCAGGGGCGGGAGATTTCGGGGTTGGGGGTTTATGAGCAGTAACCACATTGCCATCAACCCTGCACTGCTGACCTGGGCGCGGGAACGCGCCGGGCTGGATGAGTTCGCCTTGTCGCGTCGCTTTCCAAAACTTGCCGAATGGGAAGCGGGCAATGTACAGCCCACGCTGCGGCAACTGGAAAACTTCGCCCACGCGGTGCATGTCCCTATCGGCTATTTGTTCCTGTCCCAGCCGGTGCAGGAGTTTATGCCCATTTCCGATTTCCGCACCCTGCACAGCAGTGCCGTGACGCGCCCCAGCCCCAACCTGCTGGATACGCTCTACCTGTGCCAGCATCGGCAGGATTGGTATCGCGACTATGCGCGCATACATGCCCTGCCCGTGCTGGAATTTATCGGCAGCGCCACTGTCGGGGACGATCCGGTAACAGTCGCCGAAGCCATGCGCGAAACCTTGCAGCTTTCCATGGCGGAACGCCGGCAACTGCCCAACTGGACAGAAGCCTTGCGCCAGCTAATGACCAAGGCGGAAGAATCTGGCGTGCTGGTGATGGCGAGTGGAATCGTAGGCAGCAACAGCCACCGCAAACTGAACGTGGAAGAATTTCGCGGCTTTGCCCTGGCCGATGACCTATCCCCGCTCATTTTCCTCAACGCGGCGGACAGCAAAGCAGCGCAGATGTTCACCCTGTCCCACGAACTCGCGCACCTTTGGCTGGGCGAAAGCGGCGTATCCGACACCGAAGCGGGCAGACTGCCCGAACAGTCCATCGAGCGCTGGTGCAATGCCGCCGCCGCCGAACTGTTGATGCCCATGCACGCCACCCGTGAAGCGCATCAATCCGACCTGCCGCTGCCGGAAGAAATCCAACGGTTGGCGGGGCTGTTCAAGGTCAGCACGCTGGTGGCGCTGCGCCGCCTGTTCGATGCAGGCTTCATCACCGAAGCCGCCCTTTGGCAAAGCTACCGCGAAGAACTGAAACGAATTCGCGAGCTCGGCAAACGCGGCGGCGGCGATTTTTACCGCACCCTGGGCGCACGTACCGGCAAGCGATTTGCCCGCGCCGTGCTCGCCAGCACGCTGGAAGGACAAACGCTGTTCCAAGACGCCTTTCGCATGTTGGGCTTGAAAAAGAGCGCAACCTTCTACAATGCGGCACGAGAACTGGAGGTGATGGCATGACCTACCTGCTCGACGCCAATGTTTTTATCCAGGCAAAGAACCTGCACTACGGGCTGGATTTCTGTCCCGCTTTCTGGAACTGGCTTGTCGAGAAAAACGCGGCGGGACAATTGTTCAGCATTGACAAAGTGGCCGACGAAATTGCTGCCGGAGCGGACGAACTCACCGACTGGATGCGGCAGCAAAACGACGGTTTGTTCCGCAAGACCGATCCCCAAATCGCCGCACAGTTCGGCAAGGTCAGCACTTGGGTGATGGGACAAAGTTATGAACCGGCGGCCATCCACACCTTCTTGCAGGTGGCGGACTTTTACCTAATCGCCCACGCACTCGCGGAGGGACATGTAGTCGTTACCCATGAGGTTCCTGCCAACTCCACTAAGCGCATCAAGATTCCCAATGTCTGCGCGGGGCTTTCCCTGCGCTTCATGACGCCCTACGAAATGCTGCGCCGCGAACGCGCACGGTTTGTGCTGGGGGGTGTATGAACGAGAAAACTGTCGTTGGCGGCAATGTTCCTAAGCTGCGCTTTCCTGAGTTTCGGGATGCGGGGGAGTGGGAGGAGAAGCAACTTGGAAAACAGATAACTCTCGTATATGGGGCAGCATTGCACGAATCACAGAGAAATGGCGGAAAGTTTCCCGTTGTGGGTTCTAATGGTATTGTTGGTTATCACAATAGCTATTTAATAGAAGGTCCGGCTATTGTTATCGGACGAAAAGGTTCTGTTGGCGAAGTAAACTGGGTTCAATCAAACTGCCATCCTATTGATACGACTTACTACGTTCGCAATAACAACCCGGATAGAGCCTCATTGGTATTCATTAAGCTCATTCTTGATAATTGCAGACTTACTGAGTTGAAAGACCAAAGCGCTGTTCCTGGACTAAATAGAGATCGTGTTTACTCTGTCAAAACAGCTTTTCCAATACCAGAAGAACAACAAAAAATCGCCGATTGCCTGTCTTCAATTGACGACCTGATCACCGCACAAACCCAAAAAATAGACGCACTCAAAGCCCATAAAAAAGGCCTGATGCAGCAGCTATTCCCCGCCGAAGGCGAAACCATGCCCAAACTGCGCTTTCCTGAGTTTCGGGATGCGGGGGAGTGGGAAGAAAAAAAAATAAATGAATTGACTACATACATTGACTACAGAGGTAAAAGTCCAGCTAAATATGAGCATGGTATTTTCTTGGTAACTGCAAAAAATATTAAGCAAGGCTATATAGATTACGAATCATCTAAAGAATATGTATCACCTGATGAATATGATGAAGTTATTGGTGAAGATATGGGCTGTCATTGGTGAAGAAAAATGTTGCAATTACTAGTGAATGATGTCATGGTGGAATTG
>JAIFKL010000323.1 GCA_020049595.1 Desulfobacteraceae bacterium | reverse complement strand
GGGAAAATGCAGCCTCCGGTGCCGCCATGGCGCACAGAAATAACACCGCCGCAATCAAACTGCCTGTTTTCATTCGGATACTGTTTTTCGCTTTCATGAATCTGCTCTCCTTTTCGGGCTTTTGCTATTTTAAAAAAATTATGCCGTATTGAATTGAATATTTTCTATAACCTTTTTAAAATCAGATGTCAAGGGGGCGGAATGGGGTTCGGGAAACAAACATCAACCGTTGAAGGGTAAGCACAGGGGCTTACCCCTACATTTAAAGAACGACAGGATTATGTAGGGGCAAGCCCGGCGTTGCCCCTACTTTGCGGCCCGGGCTGAAATCAGATGAGCCTTTGCGAGAACCTTTTATTTCCGATAATGTTTTATAAAAACAGCTGGTTTCACCCGCCATGCTGAGATTTCAGTCCCGGCTGAGTTCGTTCAGAAAAGCCTCAAAGTCCCCGATGTCTTTTTTCAGCATGGGCTTGACCTCATTGTATTTTTTTTCGAGAAACTCCAGTTTGTCCCAATCGTAATCCGATTCAAAATAATATCTTTTTAAATGCCTGAATTTCATAAATTCAAGCAGAATCATATAGGTACGGTCAGAAATCACCGCCTTTCTCACCCCGCCGATTTCAAGCGTCATTTTATGAAGCAGGTCTGAATGCCATCGCTCCGGTCGCAGACTGTTTTCAAAAAAACGGGATATCCTTAAAAATAACGTCTCCGTGCAGGTGTAAAAATCAGCAATAATTTCTGCGATCACGATTGCAGAAGTCTTCTTCTTTCCGAGAACCCGGAAGTCCGTCGTTTTGAATTCCTGATAAAAAAAATCAATCTTTTCAAGAACAATCCGGGTTTTTCTTATCTCTCCGATCAGTTCCGCTGCAATCTCTTTTTCTCTCATAGACCAGCCGTCCTTTTCTCCGGATGCTTTCGGCATGAACCGGATCAATTTTTTCAATCTCCACTATGTCTATCGGAAAATCTGTCAGTTCGGCAGATTCTCCGATCATTCGGAAATACTGTTCCGCGGAACCGATGCCCTCCACCGCAATATCAATATCCGAAATGCCGGAAAAATGTCTGCGGTTGAGCAGCGACCCCCACTGATAAATACGCATAGGGTTGTAATTTTTGATAATAAGCCCGACAATCCTGTCAAAATCCTGCCATGCTTTTTCAAAAAGACGATGATTCTCTGCTCTTTCCCCCGCGCATTTTCTGCGGATAAATTCCCGTGCTTTCCGAATATCAAAATCTTCCATATCCACCTCAATATTCCGAGCCGGATTTTAAAGTAGGGTGGGCATTTCATGCCCGCCCTACCTGTGTAATAGGAGTTACAGCAATTTGTTCAGAGCCGCTATGACCGCATGATAATCCGGTTCATTCGCCACTTCTTTTACAATCTGAATATACTGAATAACTCCCTTCCGGTCCACCACAAAGACGGCTCTCGCGAGAAGATGCAGTTCTTTTATCAGCACTCCGAAGACTTTTCCGAATGCCGCATCCCGATAGTCCGAGAGCAGAACTACTTTGTCAACGCCAGCCGCGCCGCACCACCGCGCCTGAGCAAAGGGCAGGTCCAGACTGATCGTGAGAATCACCACATCAGAGCCGAGTTTTCCGGCTTCCTGATTGAATCTCCGGGTTTCCATGTCGCACACAGGCGTGTCAAGGGAAGGCACTGCCGATATAATGCAGACTTTTCCCCGATATGATGAAAATCTGACTTTGGAAAGATCATTGGCAACCGCCTCAAAATCAGGCGCGGCATCTCCGACGGAAAGTTTTTTGCCGAGCAGCGTCAGCGGGTTTCCTTTCATGGTAATGATTCCGGTACGTTCTTCCATTTTTTTCCTCCTTAAAATGACTTGCTCCGTAAACAGATTTTGAACCACGAAAACACGAAAATAGCGAAAAACACGAAAATAGTACCCGATTGCATTGAAATTGACAGATTTTGAACCACGAAAACACGAAAATAACGAAAAACACGAAAATAATACCCCGGTACAGAAACCGAGTTTCTTCAAGAAACTCGGTTTCTCTTTCGTGCTTTCGTGTTCCAGCTTTTGCTCACTCGTTCTCTTCACTCATTAAATCTTTAATTATTTCAAGCAACTGAGGGTTTAAAGGTCGCCACTTGGGATGAATTGCCTTATCTTCATGCCAGACAAATTCGATAATATCATATCTTTCCGGGATAACATGCTTGCCGTCCTGCCCATATACTTTTGTGGGATAATGTTCTATCCACAGCATCCGATGCGGGTCAATCCTGAAATCCCTTGTGACACTGGTGGCAATATGTCCGGCGCAGCTTCTCACGGACATCCGGCTTTCAGGAATATCCGAAACCACGATAATGATGGGTCTCAGATGTGCAAGACCGGCAGCGCCTCCTTTTTTCAGGTCATAAATCCGGAGACGGCAACTGCCGCTGCCGAGTTTCAGCTTGCCGCCCCACCCTTCCCATGAATATATGTCGTCGTGTATCAGCATCATAAAGCCTCTTGTGTCAGTGCATCTCGGGTAGGCGCCGGCGGGCCTGCCCTCAGTAAAGCGATTTTGCAAATCGCTTCAAAGCGGATTGAAAATCCGCTTTACTGATATCAGGGCACGCCGGCGGACTGTCCCTCCAAAAACAAAAATCCTGCAAATCCTGTAAAATCCTGTCAATCCTGTAAAATCCTGTAAAGCCTGCTTCAGAAACCGAAGAAATTCTGAATTTTATTGAGAATCTGTGTCGCAAGCGTATCCTTGTCTATTTTCTCCACCTTATGCTTGCTTTTCTGAGATTCTGTAGCCATTTTCCGTTTTGCCAGCACCTCGCTGAGAAGTTTTGAAATTTCCGGCTGCGAACTGATAAGCGGATAAATATCTTCTTTTGTTATTTCAAGCAGATGCGTCTCGGCAACGGAAACAATTGTCGCGGTTCTGGGTTCGCCGGTGAGCAGGGCCATTTCACCGAAAAAGTCTCCGGCACCCAGACGGGCAACAATGAGTTCTCCTTCTGCCGAGTGTACCTTTACGGCAAGCGCGCCTTCCACCACAATGAACAGAGAATCGCCGGCTTCGCCTTCTTTGACGACGATTTCATCTTTGGGTGTGTAGCGGCTCCGCATTCTCTTGCTCAGATAAAGCTTTGCCTCGTCAGGGAAGGGCTTGAATATGTATAAGCCCTGCAAAATGGCAAGGGGATTGTTCAGACTTTCACTTTTACGGCGCTTGATTCCCTGCATCAGCGCCATCTGGACTTCCTCGCGTTTCATTACATGCTCAATACCGGCATGTTTCAGGTGGGTCCAGACATTCAGCCATACTGCTTCGTTATGGGCAAATTTTTTCCCGTAGTCTCTTACATAAGTGCTGATCAGATAATTGGCTGCCCATGATTCGCTCTGTCCGGTCATGCCTGCGGTGAGGCCCAGAAAGCGGGTGCTTGGACCCTGATCGCTCAACACACACTCTGTAGCCAGCGCGGCGTTCAGAAGCACTTTTTTGACCCGCTCCGGCGGATGGGAGGGATCCACATGAATCGTAAAATATTTCCAGTAACAGTCCGAGGGAGAACTGAAATTCTCAATAGAAGACTCCGAAGCCTGACTGTTGGGAATGCTCAGTACCGTATCGTCACGGGTCTGCACGCGGGTGGTCCGCCAGTTGATGTCAACCACTTTGCCTTCGGCAAAAGAACCGATTTTCACCCAGTCGTCAATTTTGAAGGGACGCTCGATGTTGATGGCAATACCGGAAAAAATATTTGAGATATTGATCTGAACCGCAAGACCCACAATCATGGCAATCACGCCGGAGGTTGCCAGAAGGCTGGTGAGTTTCTGATTAAACACAAACGCGACAATTGCCATGATCGCAAGAATCAGAATAATCAGAGACACCAGACCCCGCACAATCTTGGGAATCGGCTGGTGGGTCCGGTTTTCCGCAGGCACCCATACAAAACGCTCCATGGCTGCCATAAGAAAAAATGCCAGCATCACCCACCAGATGATGTCAAATCCGGTGACAATGATTTCAAAAAGCCCGGGGGTGGTTGTGAGCTTTTTCGAGAGCGCATCCAAAACAAAGACCTCAGATGACAGAAACATCAGAAAAAAGAAAATAAACTGAAATATCCATACAATCTGTAAAAATTTCAAGGCTTTTTTCCGATCCGGATCCTCATAAAATTCGTCGCTGACTTTGCCTTTTTTTGCCTCGTCTTTTCTCAGGCTTCGGATATTGTTTCTGACAAAATACAGCAGCGCCGAAGTTGTGATAAAAGAGAGAAACAAAAGATAGGTTGAAAGTTTCACGGGCAGACTCCGGCGAAGACTGAGTTTGTCTTCGACAATGCGAATGCCCACATTGAAGCGTGAATATTTCAGGGTTCCGCCCCGGACATTGAAATGTTCGGGGTCTCCGAGCAGGTCTTTTTCCGCAATATCCTGATAAAACCAGACTTCGCTGATTTTCCACCCGTAAGCGGTGCCGAGAATCTGATCTTTTTTCATTTTTTCCAGAAGCAGATTGTCTGCTGCCGCTCTCATGCCGAGAATGTCTTTGACTAAAATCAGATTGGTCCGATCCAGGGACCGGGGCCGGAAACTCACGCCCAGTATATGCTGTCCGAAAACATGCAGATTGGGAAGAAAATCCGCCCGGAATTTCCCCTTGATGTGATACAGACGGTAACTCAGATTTCCCTGTATTTTCTGATACGCCGGCTTTTCTAACAGAATCGGGTCCACCGCATTGAGAAATTCAATATCATGGACGTTGATATCCCCCTGATACCGGAACCAGAGGAAAAAATCCAGATCATAAGTAAAAGTCTTTGTATCCAATGCGCTGATTTCATTTATTTTTATGCCCGTATAAACCACATTGATTTTATAGGCATATTTGCCGTCAAAAATCGTGACCCTGCCCTCTTCCTCGGCGGTTTTGAAATTGGGTACTTCGTTGGTATTCGGTATTGCCTGAAACTGCGTCAGGGCGGAAATCAGATTCTGCCTTCTGTAAACGCCGATGCAGATGGGTTTCTGCGAATCTCTCTGCTCGTCAAAAAAATTATAGCCGGTGACGCCTTCAACGGCATCGTACATATTGTTCAGATTTGCAAGATAATTCCGAATCCGCTGCCGTTTTTCCTGCACGGAAACTTTTGCCTTTTTTTTCCGGTCTTCTTCTGTGTCAACAGTGTTTTTTACGGCTTCCACAATCACCATGGCGGTATCGTAGGCAAATGCCGCGTGCCAGCCCGGGTCCTCGTTATAGGTTGACATATAGGCTTCTCTGAATTTCAGTCCCATCTCATTGGTGGTGTCAAAGATCAGGGGCGTGGTGACGTGAATGCCGTCGGTGTAAAATCCCGGATTGCTCCGTTCTTTGGGAAAAGCCTCAAATGCCTGCTGAAAAGACTCGGAAGCAAAACTGTCCGGCGCGACAATGGGGTTTTCAATCAGCGCGTCCCGTATGAGTTTTACCAAGCGGACGCCTTCATCAGCATGAGCGGAAAGAAAAATAATCCCGGCATCGTTTTTATAGCGCAGATCATCAACGATCTGCTCCAATTCCTGATCCAAAGTTTCGCTGTTGATTTTAAATTCCCATTTGTATTTGACCTCAACGCCCATGGCTTTGGAGGTTTCCTCAAAAACTTCGGAAAGATAGGAACCGTAAGCCGCGTCTTCACATATAATGCTGACCGTGTTCAGCCCCAGAACCTGTCTGGCATAAGTGGCAAGAAAACGGCCCTGAAGATTGTCATTGAAAGAAGAACGGAAATACCATTCATTGTCCTGTGTGACATTCACATTGGTTGATGCGGGACTGATGGCAGGAATACCGTATTTTTTGTATTCCTTACCCGCGCTGATGGAACAGGTGCTGTAATGATGCCCGATAACAGCAAGGGCGCGGTTCTGGGCGATGATTTTAAGGGCATTTTCAGATGCCCGGTCCGGTTTGTTCTGATCGTCAAAGACATCCAGGACAATTTCTTTTCCGTTGATTCCGCCTTTGCGGTTAATCATGTCCAGATACAGATTTACGCCCTGGAGAAAAGATTTTCCCACTGCCGCGCTGGGTCCCGACATGGGGGCTGACATGGCAATATGAATGGTCTCTTTTTTGAAAAAGAGGCGGTAAATACCCCAGGACAACAAAAACAAAAGGGCGATAACCCCAACCAGACGAATAATGAACTTCAGTTTCATAATTTTTGAACAGGATTTACAGGATTATACAGGATTATACAGGATTGATAGGATTTGCAGAATGATCGGCTCTCTTAATCCTGCAAATCCTGCAAATCCTGTAAATCCCGTAAATCCTGTATAATCCCGTAAATCCTGTAAATCCTGTATAATCCTGTAAATCCTGTAAATCCTGTTATTAATCCTGTATTTTACACAAAAGCGATAAAAAAGAATACAATTTTCTTTTATTTTATGATAAAAAACCTTTCTTATTTATTCAAGTAAGAAAATTTTTTTATAATGAATTTTATCTGAGAGGCTTGAAAAGATAACAATATCTGCTTTCAGAATGCAGAATCATAAAAGTTTTTTTAAAAAAAAGTTTCCGGGAGGGGCAAAATGCTGAAGAAAACATTGGGTTTCAAACTCGTTGTCGGCGGTATCATTGTTGTATCTGTTCCGTTGCTGATTGTGGGGCTTTTTTCCGTTGTCATGTCTTCAGAAGCACTGAAAAATCTCTCCGAAGAACAGGCGGTACATCTTGCCCGAAATTTTGCCGATATGGTCAATATCCTGCTGTTGCAGGAACTGAAAATCGCCAAAGAAATCGCCGTCGGCAATACCACGGTCAGAACAGCGACAGTTGTTACGGAAGAAGGTATCGCAAATGCGGGCGATGATATAAAAAAACTGAACACAAAGCTTTCAGGCGCAATGAAAGCCATCGGAAAACATTATGAAACCGTGCTGGTGGGAAATGCCGAAGGGCTGGCGTTTGCAGACGGAGACGGGGGAATTTCCGAAAATATTTCCATAGCAGACCGTGAATATTTTCAGACTGCAAAAGCCGGTGCCGCAAATATAGGAAGTCCTGTTATATCAAGAATATCCGGCAATCCGGTTGTTCCGATCTGCGCGCCGGTTTATTCTGAGACAGAAAAATTTGTCGGCGCGGTGGTTACGGTGCTTAAACTGGATTTTCTTTCCGAAGATATCGCTGCTGTCAAAATCGGCAAAACCGGCTATCCCTTTGTTACCGACAAAACCGGGCTTTGCATCGCACATCCCAAAAAAGAATTTATATTTAAAATAAACATTAATACCAATGTCGGCATGGAAGATATCGCAAAAGCCATTTCAGAGGGAAAAACCGGCGTCAAATCTTATTCCTTCCGCGGCACCCGAAAAATTGCCGGATTTGCGCCGGTCAAATCAACCGGCTGGTATGTGACGGTCACGAAGAATGAAGAAGAATTTATGAAAACCCCCGTCGCCATCCGAAACGTCATCCTTGTTGTGGGCGGTGTTTTTCTGCTTTTGACAATGTTTGTGGTTCTGGCTCTGTCCCGGCGGATTTCGGACCCTGTCATGCAGGTGGTCAGGGGACTGACCGGAAGCGCCGCGCAGGTCTCGGCAGCGGCGTATGAAATTTCCGCCACCGGCCATTCTCTGGCGGAAAATGCCTCGGAGCAGGCGGCTTCCGGCGAGGAAACAGCGGCAACACTGGAACAGATCAGCGCAATGAGTCTGCAAACCTCAAAACTGACACAGGGGGCGGAAATGCTGATGAATGAAAATATTTCAAAATCAGGTCAGTCCCTCAAGTCGCTGATTGAACTCACGCTGAAAATGTCTCTGATTGAAGCGGACAGCGGTCAGATGGGAGAAATTATCAAAACCATTGATGAAATTGCATTTCAGACCAATCTGCTCGCGCTGAATGCGGCTGTGGAGGCAGCCCGCGCCGGGGAAGCCGGGGCAGGATTTGCGGTGGTGGCAGGGGAGGTGAAAAATCTGGCAATGCGGACAACACAGGCGGCAAAAAAAACACAGTCGCTGTTGGATACCAACATCAGGCGGGTCAGCGAGGCAGCCCGATCTATTGAAGAGATCAACAATGACTTTGAATTTATTATCGAATCCGCGACCATTATGGGAGAAAAAACCGCTGCCATTACCAAAGCAAGCAAAGAGCAGGCTCACGGCATCGAACAGATCAGCAAAGCGGCAAACGAAATTGAGCAGGTCACACAGCAGATGGCTGCCAGTGCTGAAGAATCCGCGTCTGCCGCCTCAGAACTTTCTTCACAGGCGGAAATGCTCAAACAGTTTGTGTATGATCTCGCGGCGATTGTCAGCGGCGAAAACCCGACTGTCAAAGACTCCGGAGTGCGCCATCTTATAAAAACAGGAGATTAGCGTTTTCGTAGTGCAAAATCTGCTCTTAGCCCGGGCGAAGCGGAGAATTCCGCATTGAAGAGGGAAATTCTCCGTTGCGCCCGGAATGGCATTCCCGAATCGCTGCGTTTGCACCGCTACCCTTTCAGCAGCCGTGATTTATGTTGCGTAACATGAATTATAATCTTTGCGCTCTTTGCGCCTCTGCGAGAAATTTTGGCAGCGATTCGGAAACTAAGCAGAAACTGAGTTTTTTGAAAAAACTCAGTTTCTTTTGCACAGTTGCCAAATTTTTTATTTCCGATAAAGACTACTTGTCTTTAATCTCGCTGGCAAAATTTATGACGCACATATAGCGGTAAGTCTTATGCGTAGCCATTCCGACACCGACAAAGCGGTTTCCAGTATTGAGAATGTTTTCCTGCTGTCCTCCGCAGGAGCTTTTGCTGTCAACCAGCAGTTGCGCGATAATCTTCAGCGGATCATTGTAACCGTAGGAAATACTTTCAGCCACAACGCCTGACCATATACCGTATTTATCAATCCGGGTCCATAAACCGGAACTGTCGCTGCCGGTGCTTCCGACTTGTCCGCTTCCTCCCGACTCATTGGCAAAATCTTTTGCTGCCTGAGACAATGCAAAGGAGGGGATCAGTGCTTCTCTCGGCGTCATTTTTTTCATTTTTTCATAGCATTCACGGGCATTGCTGCTTTTCCCTGCCCATTCGGCAAGATACTGTTCGGCAAACTGGGGCGGATTGGTTCGGGCTTTGTTGATCTCGGCAATAACCTGCATTTCCGCCCCTGTCAGATAAGACGTATTTTGATTTTGAGCAGTATTGATCGCTGCATTATTACTGCCCGAATAAGTATCAGCGCCGTAAGCCGCATAACCATTTGTAAACAAAATAAAAAAACTGAATACCACCCTGATCCCGAAAATAAATCTGATCTTTTGCATCGGACACCTCAATTTTATTTAAAATTTTAAACACAAAGCCTGTCAGCTTCTATAATTTTATATATGATATGATAATTCTGCCTTCAGTGACAAGTGTTTTCTTGACTTTGTGTGAAAAATTATAATAAATAAGAAATTAAAGTGTGTTCAGCATACCCCCCTGCCCCCAATGCCGTTAAGTTAAGGGCAGATGCGCCGGCCAGGCTAAAAACAGACATTGCCCCCTGCCCCTCGGGGAGGGGAAATTACTCCCCCTCTCCTTCGGAGAGGGGGCCGGGGGGTGTTTGTGCAGAGGGATGTCAAACAATAAAGGACAAATAAGGTGTAAAGATGAAAATAAGCAAAAGTAAAACATTCAAGGCTTTTTCCGCCCCGCTGTGGAAGAACAATCCCGTTTCGGTTCAGATTCTGGGAATATGTTCCACGCTGGCGGTGACGGTTCAAATGAAAACTGCCTTTGTCATGGGACTGTCGCTGACGCTTGTGACAGGTTTTTCAAGTCTGGCAATTTCCCTGCTGAGAAACATGATCCCCCGAAATATCCGCATCATTGTCGAACTGACCGTCATCGCCACTCTGGTCATTCTTGCGGATCAGCTTCTCAAAGCATTTCTGTATGACATCAGCAAACAACTGTCTGTTTTTGTAGGGCTTATCATTACAAACTGCATTGTCATGGGACGGGCGGAAACTTACGCTTTGGGCAATCCGCCGCTTGAGTCGTTTTTAGACGGCATCGGCAACGGGCTGGGATATGGCAGTGTGCTGCTGTTGGTCGCTTTTATAAGGGAACTGCTGGGCGCAGGGAAATTTTTCGGTATGAAAATATGGGCATTATGCTGCTGGCACCCGGGGCTTTTATCGTTATCGGACTTTTGGTCTGGCTTCAGAAATCTGTGGCAAAATAAGCCATGTAGGGTGGGCAGCAGGCTGCCCACCCTGCAACTGCAACTGCCGTAAAACGATTTTGCAAACCGTTTTGCCGATAAAACGGTTTGCAAAACCGTTTTACAAAAGCCATGTAGGGCGGGCAGCAGGCTGCCCACCCTGCAAAACATAATTATTGGCTCTTATGGCATTTTCGGCGTCTGTGTATGCCGGAGATGTGATGAAATTCGGTTTTTCTGAAACCCTTACGCCTTATGCCTGGCAGGAAAACGGTCAGGACAAAGGGATTCTGGTTGACATTGCCAATGAAGCAATACAAAAACGCATGGGGATTGCTGTGTCGCATCACATATATCCTTGGGAAAGAGCGCAACATCTGGTTAAGGAAGGAAATCTTGACGCGCATATCACCAACGGCCCCCTGCGTAAAGAATGGTCAGAACACAGCAATGAAGTCGTGATGGAACTGACCTGGGGAATATTTGTAAAAGCCGGAAGTCCCAAACTTGAACAGATAAAAAAGGCAAAATCCCTTGAGGAATTAAAACCTTTTCAGTTTGTTGATTATATCGGAAACGGGTGGGCAAAAGCGAATCTTGTGGATAAGAATTTTGATGTTTATCTGGTGCCCGCCCCGGCGACGATATTCAGCTTGCTGGCAAAAGGAAGAGGTGACATTAACATTATCCCTTCTCTTCAGGGCAGATACCATATCAGGGACTTGGGATTGCAGGATCAGATTGTCGAATTGCCTCCGGTAATGCCGGCGATCCCTTTCCATCTTGTTATCGGGAAAAAATCTCCTTTCATAAAAATTCTCCCGGAATTTGACAAAGTGATACGGCAGATGAAGGAAGACGGAACTTTGCAGGCAATGATTGACAAATATGTCAAATAACAATAAACACAACAAAAACCCTAAGGGTACTCAATGCCCTCAGGGTTTTTTCACCCAAAACAGAATAATGAGATTACTTATGGAAACAATCAGTTATACTCAGGTGCAGGCTTTATTGAAGCAGGTTCCTCAAGCAAAATTGCAGACGGCATACAGGCTGCTTGCTGATTTGATAACCGGCGATACTGAAACGCTGTCATTTCAGGAAGAATATATGTCTTTTTCCTTAAATGAAAGATGTCGGATCATGGCGCAGCAAGCGGAGCAGATGGTAGCACATTATCAGAAAAGAACGGGTGAATGAGACAGACATGCTGTTCGTTTCATGCCCACCTTATACGGTCAGATTCAACGAGGGTGCGGATTGACGCACACCGCACATCCCGCATCTGCACTGCTTCCGGATTTTTGAGAGATTAAAGATACAGATATGAAAAAAATAAGCATCCGCATGATATTCAGTCTTTTCCTGCTCACGGCAAATACTGCGGTTTTTTCCGGCTATACACTCTATTATTATCAGACCACCAAAGCTGAGATGATATCCGAACTGAAAAGCACAGCCGTTTATATGGCTGAATGGCTTTCCGGAGGTCTGAGAATGCCTGTATGGAGCATGGATAGAAAAACAACAGAGGATATTATCACCTCCGGTATGAGCAGGCAGGCAGTGGCTGTGATTGTAACAGATGAATATAATAAAGTTTTTTCCGGAATGAAGCGTGATGCGAACTGGCAGATTGTATCCTCTGATGCAAAGCCCGATGAAGCCGATGCCGCATCAGATGACAAAAGAGACTTTGTGACAGCAGAAAAAGAGATAACTGACAAAGGCTTAAAGCTGGGGAAGGTCAAAGTATATCTGACGTCCCGCTTTATGGAGGAGCAGTTGAGACATGCAATCACTTCAATGCTCCTTGCGCTTCTGATTTTAAACATCATCATCTTTCTGCTTCTTTATTTTTTTGTGCAAAAAGTGATTATTCATCCGATCAGCGCGACAGTTTCATGCCTCAGCCGGCTCTCAGTGGGTGATCCGATTGAAATTATTACAAATAAAAGCATAGGAGAATTTAACAGCATCAGAGACAGTCTGAATGCTTTGATTAAGACAACGGCTGAAACCGCGCATATCGCCAATGAAGTTGCCGCAGGAAATATCTCCGCATCTGTTGCCAAACGCTCTGAAAACGACCTGCTGATGCGGGCAATCAACAAAATGATTGACAGGCTGAAAAATGTTACATGGGAGACAAAAAGAATGATTCAGTCTGTGGGAGAAGGAAAGTTGGATATACAGGGAAACGCCCAAGCCTTTGAAGGCGGCTGGCGCGATCTTGTGACAGGAATGAATAACCTGATCAGCGGATTAAGCGATGCCGTGTCAAAATCGGCGGCTCTGGGTCAGGAAATGGAACTTGCCCGGAGGATTCAGACCTCGCTGCTGCCGAATCTGACAGATAATGTCCATCCGGATTTTGAAATTGCCGCTACGATGATTCCGGCGGATCACGTCGGCGGTGACTTTTATGATGTCACCTTTGACAGAACCGGTTCTCTGTGGTTTGCCGTCGGCGATGTATCGGGTCACGGTGTTACCCCCGGGCTGATTATGATGATGGCGCAGACGGTTCACACCACTGTTACGACAAATCTTGAATGCGATGCGCGCAGCGTTGTTGTCAAGCTGAATGAAATCCTGTATAAGAATGTCAGCGAGCGCCTGCATGAAAGCCATTTTATGACATTCACCGCTTTGAAATATCTGGGTGCCGGGCATTTTCAGCACGCGGGCGCGCATCTGTCCCTGATTCTTTTCCGGCAGAAAAGCGGCGCGTGCGAGCTGATAAAAACCAAAGGAATTTATCTGAATTTCAAAAAAGATATTTCCCATGCCATCACTAATGCGGAATTTTTTATGGATCCGGGTGATATTCTCATTCTTTATACCGACGGACTGACAGAGGCGTGTAACGCGGACGGCAAAATGCTTGATCTGGACGGCTTTATAAAAGTCGTGGAAAAACATGCCCGGCAGTATCCCGAAGCCATGAAAGAAAATATCATCGCAGATGTGATCCGATGGTGCGATGACCAGCGTGCGGATGACATGACCCTTGTCATAGTGAAAAGAAAAGAGAACATCACTGCCTGAACTTTATCGGAAATAACAGGGTCTCGCAAAGATGCAAAGACCTCAACGATTTGGAAACACAGAATATTTTTTTGATTTTAATGGAAGAATTTTCAGCGTTTAAAAAAAAGATTCAATATGAATTTAAAAACGACGCGCTTCTCGAAGAAGCCTGTCGTCACAGTTCTTATGTGAATGAGCAGGAAGTGACAGACCTGCGCGATAACGAGCGTCTTGAATTTCTGGGAGATGCGGTTTTGAACCTTGTGGTGGGACATATTCTCATGCACCGATATCCGCATCTCCCGGAAGGCGATCTTTCGCGAATGCGCGCCAGTTTAGTCAATGAGTTTCAGCTCGCAAAAGTTGCAAAAGCAATTGATCTTGGTGATTATGTCTTGCTGGGCAAGGGAGAAATTCAGACCAACGGCAGGGAAAAAAACTCTATTCTCGCTGACACACTTGAAGCGATTATCGCTGCTGTTTATTTGGACGGCGGCTTTAATGCGGCATTCCGCTTTATCGAGCATCATTTTTTAAAACAAATCCGGGCTATTGCCGAGCCGAATACAAATTATGACTACAAAAGCCAGCTTCAGGAAGTGGTTCAGGTAACACCGGGGCTTGCGCCGGTTTACACGGTGATAGAAGAAAGCGGTCCCCCGCATGACAACGCTGTGGCGGATTTATGTACCGAAGGTACCGGCAAAAGCAAAAAAATGGCGGAGCAGAATGCCGCACGGAAAGCCCTTGAAATGTGGGAAGTGAGAAGTGAGAATAGTGAGAAGTGATAAATTGAACCCGAGCGAAAAGCCTTTTATCATACCCATTTTTCTGCCCCAAGCTGGCTGTTCCCATCAGTGCATCTTCTGCAATCAGTCAGCCATAACGGGCGCAAAGACGCATTTTTCCTGCGAAGATTTCCGCGTGCAGGTCAGAGATTTTCTGAAATATAAAAGACCTCATCGGAAAACGGTTCAGATTTCATTTTACGGCGGCACTTTTCTCGGATTGCCGGAAAGTGAAATCAGGCAATGGCTGGGTGAAGCCGCACGCTTTGTGACTA
>JAIFKL010000269.1 GCA_020049595.1 Desulfobacteraceae bacterium | reverse complement strand
GCACTCCGGAATTGCGGTTTTACGGAGAACACCGTTTTTGACAGCGAATTGGTATCATTCGTCCCTACGGGACTCAGATTCATCGGCGAATATCCTGTTCCGGCAAATCTATTTTTAGCCTGGGTGCGGGCTATTCTCAGGATGTCCCTACGGGACAGACCGTATTTTCAAGCATCCTCTTAGCTCTTAGCCAATATAAAGTCCCGCAGGGACGCCTGAGCCGGGAAAAGAGATTATTCTTTTAAAAGCTTTAAATACGATTCAAGTTCCGATGTGCGCTTTTTGACCATTTCCAAGCGGTCTCCGGCGTTAATGACTTTATACATTGTTCCCTGAAGCGAATCGTAAAGACTTATTTTGAAAGCAAATTCAGCATCACGGTATTTGATCCATTCTGCCTGAGCGGCTTTCAGTGTCTTTTGCTCCGCGGGCTTCAGATTCACCCTGAGCTGGTTATAAACCTTATTTAATTCAGCATCCCAGAGTTTATAGCCGTCATTAAGGCAGGTTGTCATTCCGAGCGTGGAGTTATCTTTTTCAAGACATTGGTTTACGATTTTGTCAATCAGATGAATTTCTTCGCTTTTCGGAACAGAAAGGGAGAGATTTTTTTCGTTTTTCGGGGCAGACAGGGAGGGGGCTATTTTATTAAAATCAAGGTCAGGGAGAAATTCGGGAACATCTTGGACTGCTATGCCGAGAATCATGGCAAGATTCCGCCATTTGCCGTTTTTTTCGATATAGATATAGGCGAGGTCTATGCCTTTTCCGTTGACTTCCACTTCATAAAATCCGCCCTCCCGGTGTGTGACTTCGGCCTGACTGACCGGCAGTTCCATCCATGCGGTATCGCCGCAGGGCGCGCAATAGCTCCTCAGTATTGTACCGGGGCCGAGCATTCCCGCGGCTTTGTCTGCATCAGATTTCTCAATCCACGCTGCCTGATCCGCAAAGACCGTCGCCGAAACCAGAAAAAACACAAATCCCCACGCCAGCATTTTTTTACTCATGACTTTATTCCTCCTCGCACTGTCAGAGTAACACAGGCATTCCGCCTGTGAAAAAGCTGTGAGCCTGTATTACCCTACATGCAGAAATTTTCGGATAAAGGATACAACGATTAAAGACAGACGGATGACGGAGGGTCTCGGTTCCATGACTGCCGGTTCAAACTTGTATCCGCATGTGGTTTTCGTCAGAAATTCGGATTCAGTTCTGGGATATTTTCTGCAATTCAAAGGACGCACCCAGTAAATGGAACAATAATATTCTTTTTCAGAATCCTGTCTGAGAAATTTGCATATATATGGCAGTTTGCAACAGGAACCGCAACGCCTGCAAGCCCCGTATCTCCTGCCGGAAATCGGCAATATTGATGTGAAAGTTCTTTTTATTTTTTTAAACACGGTGTTTTTTTCCAGATTGAGAATTGAGAATTGAGAATTGAGAATTGAGCCATCTTATTAGAAACGGTATTTCTCAATTCTCATTTCTCACTTCTCAATTCCCCGTGATAGTCAGATTGTCCCGATGGATCACCTCGTCATAAGGTTTATATCCGAGATGTTCTTCGATTTTGTTTGTCTGAAGCCCCATGATTTTGCGGATGTCCGCGGAACTGTAATTCACAAGCCCGGTGCCGATAATTTCGTCGTCGCCGTTTTTAAATTCCACAGCCGCGCCCACGTCAAATTCGCCCTCCACGCCGACAATGCCGCTGGGAAGCAGACTTTTGCCGCGTTCCAGCAGTGCTTTTGCCGCGCCTT
This sequence comes from Desulfobacteraceae bacterium, assembly GCA_020049595.1. Lineage (GTDB taxonomy): Bacteria > Desulfobacterota > Desulfobacteria > Desulfobacterales > JAIFKL01 > JAIFKL01. Next base: position 3,257 of record JAIFKL010000269.1, on the reverse strand, counting down.
TGTCAATTCGGAGCAGTCCTTTGGGTTTCAGATTAAATCCGATCCAGCATTTCCGATTGGTCAGTTTTTCTTTTTTCGGAACAAAAAATGTTCCGTGCGCTTGGCCGGCAAAAAGTTTTATCAGAATATCCGGCTGGGTGCCTTTTGCGATAATCATGGGGATGCCGGCAGCCGTCACTTTTCTGGCTGCCTTTATCTTGCTTGACATGCCGCCGGTGCCGAGCGCGCCCGGAATATCGCTTGCAAATTTTTCAATCTCTTTTCTGATGCCGTCCACCGCGGGAATCAGTTTTGCATCAGGAAACACGCGGGGGTCTTTGGTGTAAAGCCCGTCAATGTCCGTGAGATTGATGAGAATATCCGCGTTCATCAGCAGCGTGATCATGGCGGAAAGATTGTCATTGTCTCCGAATTTGATTTCTTCCACAGAAACCGTATCGTTTTCATTGATAATCGGAACAACCTTCCATGATAAGAGCGTATGAAGCGTGTTTCGGGCGTTCAAATATCGTTTGCGGCTTGTGAGTCCGTCGCCGGTCAGAAGAATCTGAGCCACTTTTTTCTGATAAAGTTCAAAAGCTTTTTCATATTCCATCATCAGACCGGCCTGCCCTACTGCCGCAACCGCCTGACGTTTGGGGATTTCATCGGGTCGTCTGTCCAAACCGAGTTTTCTGACACCTGCGGCCATTGCGCCGGAAGACACCAGAATGATTTCCGCTCCCTGATCTTTGGTGAGAACATTGCTTCCCACCTTTACAACTGCACGTTTTACAGAATTAAAACAATTGGTTCTGTCAGTTTTCATAAAAAATCCGAGTGCCTCTCTGCTTTTCTTTGCAGCCCAGGCTAAAAATAGACGCCTCTCTGCGAGATATTAAAAATTTCTCGCAAAGGCGCATCTGTTTTTAGCCTGGGCTGCAAAGAAGCATTTCTGACGGAATCTGAGAGTTGAGAACCCCGCTTTTATAAAAACTTTTATAAAAAATGACAAAAGTTGTCACATCTTCTTTGCGGCCCAGGCTAAAAACAGATGCGCCTTTGCGAGAATGCAGCGTTTTTCAAAGGACCTTTATTTCCCCGTCCCTTTTTTATCCTCTTTTGTCAGCAAGGGAATCAGGGCGGATGTCAGTTCTTCCACACCCTGTCTTGTGACCGCAGAGACACATATCACCTTTGCCTTTATCTTTGCTTTCTTTGCCGCAGTCTGAAATTTTTCCGCCAGTTCAACAGCTTCCGGCATGTCCATTTTGTTCAGCACCACAATCTGCGGCTTTTTGGGAAGGTCTTTGCTGTAAAGGCCAAGCTCGTTGTTGACGGTATTGTAACCGGAGAGCGGTTTTTCCGGATCAAGAGAAGACGCGTCAATCAGATGAATCAGAATGCGGGTTCTTTCAATATGCCGCAAAAACTGAATCCCAAGCCCCGCGCCCTTGTGTGCGCCTTCAATCAGTCCGGGAATATCCGCCACCACAAACGGTTCTGCGCCTTCAAGATAAACCGCGCCCAGATTGGGCGAAAGCGTGGTGAAAGGATACGCGCCGACTCTGGGATTTGCCGAAGAAACGGCACGGGTGAGCGTGGATTTTCCCGCGTTGGGAAGCCCGATAATGCCGACATCCGCCAGCAGTTTCAGTTCCATCTTCAGTTTCAGGGTCTCGCCTTCTTCCCCGGGCTGGGCAAACCGGGGCGAGCGGTTTGTTGATGTGGCAAAGCGTTTGTTGCCCTGGCCGCCCCTGCCGCCCTTTGCAATGACAAGGGTTTCGCCTTCTGCTGTAAAATCCTTTACCAGCTTTCCGGTATCGGCATCCGTAACCAAAGTTCCGGGCGGAATTTCGATTATAATATCCTCGCCGTCTTTCCCTGTTCTTTGCTGCCCCTGTCCGCTGCCGCCGTTTTTGGCTTTGAATTGCCGCTGAAACTGAAAATGATACAGGGTCCGTTTCCGGGTGGTGGCAGTGAGGATCACATCGCCGCCCTTGCCTCCGTCTCCGCCGTCGGGTCCGCCGTTAGGCACAAACCGCTCCCGCCGGAAACTTACACAGCCTTTTCCGCCGTTGCCGGACTGGACAGTAATTGTTGCTTCGTCAATGAATCTCACGCTGCGTAAACGCTCGCCCTTTTGCGGGAACGCCCCATTCTTTCGTAAACAACAATTCCGTCAATTTTGGCAAAAAGTGTGTAATCTCTGCCGAGTCCGACATTTTCTCCGGGATGGATTTTGGTGCCCAACTGGCGCACCAGAATACTGCCGGCACTTACTTTTTCGCCGCCGTAGCGTTTGACCCCGCGCCGCTGTCCCTGACTGTCACGCCCGTTTCTCGAACTTCCCGCTGCTTTTTTATGTGCCATAGCGTTTAACCCTCTTCTTTCATTATAAAATTATAAAATCTCAATGGCAAGACCTCCGGAGTGCGTCATTTTATTAAAACCGGAGCCGCCATGCGAAATTTCAGATGTAGAACGGGTTTGAAACCCGTTTTTAATAAAACCGGAGCCGCCATGCGAAATTTCAGATGTAGAACGGGTTTGAAACCCGTTTTTAATAAAACCGGAGTCGCAAGGCGAAATTTCAGCGTGTATAAATGCAAAAATTTCATTTTTGCACAAACACGGTGTTCAAGCTTTTATCAAGCTTCCGATTTCTGCGCCAAAACCGCGATTCCGGGTGCCGAGATGCTGTCTATTCTTACCGCTGTATATGGCTGACGATGCCCCTGTTTCCGGCGGTATCTTTTCCGTCTTTTGTATTTAAAGACCAATATCTTTTTGGCTTTTCCCTGCTCCACAATGCAGCCTTTGACTGCCACATCTCCGAGAACCGGGGTTCCGATTTTTACATTTTCACCGTCCGAGTACATCAGCACTTTTTCAAAAGAAACTGCCGCGCCGACGTCTCCCGGCATTTTTTCAAACCTGAAAATGTCGCCTGCCTCAACCCTGTATTGTTTTCCGCCTGTGTGAACAACAGCGTACATAATAATTATCTGTTCCTCCTTGAAACGAGATTTCATATTCATTTGTTAAAAAGTATAAAATATTAAGCGATTCAAAAAAATTGTCAAGAAAAAACAAAAGACGCGTCAAGATTGCCTTTTGATTTCTGTTGAAAATGCCCACAGATTTTTACACAGAGATGTAGGACGGACAAAGCGCGGCGTGTCCGCCGTTTCATAAAGGCGGACACGCTCCGCTTTGTCCGCCCTACTGAAATTTCGCTTCGCTCCGTTTTTAATAAAATGACGCACTCCGGATCG
>JAIFKL010000028.1 GCA_020049595.1 Desulfobacteraceae bacterium | reverse complement strand
CAACTACAACTGTAGAACGGGTTTCAAACCCGTTTTACATATAACATCGGCGGACACGCTTCGCTCAGTCCGCCCTACATTTCTCACTACATTTCTCAATTCTCAATTCTCATTTCTCAATTCTCAATTCCAACACCGCGCCTGCCTGCTCTCCCACCGGATTCAGCGACAGGGGATGAAACACTTCGATCTGCGCTTTCACGTCGTCAAATGCCTTTGCCGTGACAGATTCCGTACCGGCAAAAAGCCGCACACATCCCTGAAAAATAAAAAAAATCAGAAACAGCACGATGCCGATGGTCAGAAACGCGTGCAGAAAAAAATCGGACGTGAGATAATTGTCGAGAAAAAACGCCCGCGCGGTGAGCCAGCCCGTATAAGCCATCATTCCGATCACGGGAATGTTGAAAACAAACTGAAGAAACAGACCGCTCAGTTTTCTCGCAGAGGCTTCAATTGCTCCGTCCAATGCCTCACGCCACAGCGATGACAGTTCTTTGCTTAAAACATCGCTGTCCGGGAGCATCGCGTCAATATTCCGCACCGAAGGATCGAAGCGGGCTTTTACAAGCAATTCGGCAATATCCGTCCATGTTTTCATGACTGCAAAACGGTAATCCCGAAACGCCCGATCCACCCGCTCGCTTTTGCCGACATCCGCCACAGCCGCCTGCGACTCTTTGAAATGCAGAATGGAAGATGCCATGCCCATGATCTGGCGCACAGGATTTCCGAAGCGGAAAATTGCGGCAATGCCGGTGCCGAAAATCAGTATCCTCGCCCATAAGGCAATGAGCCATCCCACAGGACCGAGCCATCGCTGTGCAAGCTTCTGATATAACAACACGTTGACACCCAAAACCTGTCTGGCGTCGTCTTTTTTTAAAGCAGAAATGGCGTCTTTTGCGGCTTTTTTTTCAAGTTCTGTGATGCGCTGCCGGGCATCCGCGAGCGATGATTTGTCCTTTTCCACTTCCGCCTGAATTTCGCTCAAAATATAATTTCTCAGATTTTCGGCATTTTCCAAACGCCGGTCAATCACGTAAGCCGCCCTGTTGAAAGTGCTGAAAATCATTTCCTGCAATTGTGCAAACTCATCAAAATCATGTCTGGGTTTTGCTTTCGCGTCCCATGCGGGATCATGCAGGTGCCGGCGTGCGGAAATACAGAATATCCTGTCAACGGGTTTTTCCCACGCATCTCTGATATAAGCCAAAAATTCCGGCACAATCTTTTCCCGGAGTTCCAGTTCGTCAAGCCGGTCGCTTTTGTTTGCCGCACAGACTAACGATTCGCCGTTAAAATGCCGCAGATAAGGCGCAAGAAAATCAACATAATCTCTGGTTTTGGGATTTTCCGCATTGAAAACGCAGATCAGCACATCGGAAAAACTGATGGCTTGATGCACGATGGGAATGTGTTTTTCCTGCTCCATGCTGTCGGTATCGGGCGTATCAATGAGCAGAACATGCTCCAATGCAGATGCGGCGTGGCTGGAACGGATTTCCACATTTTCCCTGCCGAAATGCTCACGCAGAGGACTCGCATCGCTTTCGTCCCGGCACAGCACCACCAGATGCCGGGTCGTGGGACGATTATGCCCCGACTCGGACAGATTATCAACCCCTGCAAGGGCATTGAGAAGCGTTGATTTTCCCGAACCGCAGGGTCCCAGAATGGTGACAATCAGCTTGCGGTCAAAGCGTGATTCCAAGTCTCCGAGGAGACGGGAAACTTCCTGACACTGTTTTTTCAGCGCGGCAGACGGCAGCCACATCTGCGCTCGGTCCAATGCCAGCGACAGCATTCGGATTTCCTTTTCAAATCCCTCAAGTCTTGCCCGTGCTTTTATTTCCGCCAATTGTCCTTTTATTGTCATTACACCGCCTTTCTCAACCGTCAATTAATTTCTGTCTTGAAAATTCAACCGAAACCCGGCAATAAATTGCCGGTCTATTCTCAGGCGTCCCTTCGGGACTGCGTTCTGCACAGGGCAATATTTTCTTCAATATTTTTTATCAATCGCTCCGATGTCTCAAGGGCATGTTGCGCGCTGCGGATAAGCCCCCCGGTGATTTCCAACTCAAATATTTCCTGCACAGCCCTCAATTTTTCATTCAGCCATTCGGTGGCGATGGGTCCCAGAATCGCCTCCATCTGATGCTGGTCTGCTTTTTTCAAGCCGGTCGTGGCAGGAATGGCAATCAGCGCGTAGAGGTCGTTAAGCCCGAACAGGCTGGCGAGTTTTACCTTGATGCCCGCGCCTCCGATGGGATCGCCGGTGGTAAGAATATAGGTCACCGCGGCAGTTGCGGGCAGCACATTCAGAAACGCGGAAAACGTCTGCCGAACCCTGTCCGTAAAGCCCATTTCCGAGCGCAGACGATGCACAAGCGCGGCAAGCTCGCTTTCCATGTTCCGGGAAATCTCGATAATCACATCTTTATGGGAAAGAATTTTGTTCACCGCATGTTCCCAATCTCTGTTTCTGAGCAATTCCTGTTCTTTATAAACAACAGACATATCTTTTTCATCGGAAAAATCAATATTCAGCGTGCTTTTTGCCGGTTTGGCTGAAACGATCCGCTTGAAAGCCTCAATCATTTTGCCGGCGCCCGCGTCTTTCAATGTCAGAGACACGGAAACCTCAGAGCCGACAGTTCTGCGCTGCATTTCCGTCACCACTTTGAGCAGGTCAACTTCCACTTTTTCTTTAAAATCATCTCGTGGATTTTCGCCGCTTTTGGGGGGAAATATTTTATTTTTCAGATTTCCCACAGCCTTTGTTGTCATTTTAATCGGCTCGCTGAAAATGCTGCCGGTCTGGCGCATCAGACGGATATAGGGCGGGTCTGTTTCCAACCAGATTTCGACAAAACGCCTCAGCACCCGGTCAACGGGAAAATGCGGCAACGCCTCACGGATACACTGACTTTGCACGGTCAGCAATGTGTCAAGATAAAGCCGCAGTTCGTCTGAAGAAACTTTTGCATGAGCCAGCACTTCCTCTGCTTTTTTCAATGCGCTTTCCAGAATGGAGGAAAGCAGCTCGGGGCGCAGGGTTCTGGGGTCTGTCTGTTTCAGCGCTTCCATAAACGGCGGGTCATAATCCCGCACCGGCTTCAGTTCCATGAATTTTTCACCTGCGGCAACGGCATTGTCTTCATCTGTGCGATAAATTCCCAGCACATATTTTTCCGCATGTTCGCCGTAGAGATTCCGGGCAACGGTCATGGCGTGCCGAATCACTTCCTGATTTTCAAATCCTGAATAAACCCGGTAAATCAGAAAACATTTTCTCATGCCCAGCCCCGTGAGCATCTGCGAAATAAAATCCGTGTTGTCCCGGTTGTTGTAATTGGAATTGGTAAAAATATAAATCAGAATATCGGAAGTTTCCAAAGCTTTTCTGACCACATCCCGGTTCACATATCCGCCGCGGGAACCGGTGTCAAAATCGGGCGTGTCCATCAGCACCATGTTTCGCGGCGCATTGCTGTTCAGAACATAAAGCGGGCATCCGGGAACCGTGAGTTCTTCTTTGTTTTCAAGCGGTTTGGAGGTTGTTCCGAGCGGCTCGAACAGCGTGGAAAGAAAATCGCTTTTGCGGAAAAGTTCGCCGGGTGCGGACACCAGAATGCGGCGGTTGATGCCCGCACTGCCCCCGGAAGGCGACAGCCGGTCTCCCACCAAGGAATTGAACAAAGTTGACTTTCCCGATGAGCCGCCCCCGCATACTGCCGCGGTCAGGGGAAAATCAGGGGAAAGGCGCGGCAGCAGTTTTCCGTTGACGATGTTGGTCCATGACGCAAGATTTGCCGTATCGCCGAGGAAAAGCGTTTCCGCCAGAAGAGGAATATCGTTTTTCAAGTGTTTTAAAGCATCTTTTAATATTTGTTCCGAATGTTCCATGCCGGAGGTTCTCCCGATGGGGTCAGGTTTCAGTCATTTATTTCTCAATTCTCAATTTTCAATTCTCAATTTTATGATATAAAAGAATAACCTTTTATCTTTTTTCCTGCAAGTGTTATATTAACTTGTTTCTGTAATAAAAAAAAATTGAAAAATTCAGAAAAGATTTTACAGCCGTTTGCATATAATCTATTTGGAGTAACGGTATATCGGAAATGTCATTCATTCGGAAAGGAGGGTTTTATGAAAAAAATCTTTATGTCAGTCTACAGGGTAAAATGGATGTTTTGTTTGTTCGGGGACTTGCAAGCAGGATGTTTGCACTACTTTATCTGAAAATCTTTGCAAAGGAGCATGTTATGAAAAAAAATGTTTTTATCAGAATGGCTATCGTACTGTCCGTCATTTTTATGTTTATGACAACTGCAACTGCCGCATATTCCCAGAAATTACGCTCTTCTGAGGAGCGGATCACGACGGAAAAATGGGCAATGCGCCTGAATCCGGGGCAAAATCCCGATGAACTGGCAAAGGAAATGGGCGCGGAAAATCTGGGGCAAATCGGACAACTGCCCGATACTTATCTGTTCCGGGTTCCCGGAACGCTCACCAAAAGCACATCTCTGAACATCGAATCTCGCCTGCAAAAAGAAAGCCGTGTGAAATGGCATCAGCAGCAGACGGCAAGGTGGCGTTTTCTCCGTCAGACAGATTCTCAATCCTCAATCCTCAATTCTCAATTCTCAGACCCGATGCTTTTGAATCAGTGGCATCTTGAAAATACCGGACAGATCGGCGGCATTGCCGGTGAAGATATTAACGTGGCAGGGGTTTGGGAACGCGGAATTGCCGGAAAAGGCGTGGTCATCGGCGTTGTGGATGACGGCTTGCAGTATCAGCATCCGGATATTGCCCTCAATTACCGGGCTGATCTCAGTTATGATTTCAATGATGACGATAACGACCCTGCCCCCAATCTCGGAAACTGGTATGAAGACGATCACGGCACATCTGTCGGCGGCGTGGCAGCCGCACGGGATAATGATACCTGCGGCAGAGGCGCGGCATATCGTGCGGGTCTGTCCGGCTTGCGCCTGATTTCCGCATCAAACACGGATGCGGAAGAAGCCCAATGTCTTTCTTACAAACGTGATGACATTCATATTTATACCAACAGTTGGGGACCCGATGACGACGGAAAACATTTGGAAGGGCCGGAACCGCTTACCGAGGCGGTGCTGGAAGAAAGTATCAAAAAAGGGCGCGGCGGTCTGGGAACAATTTATGTATGGGCTGCCGGAAACGGCAAGAGAAGCAATGACAATGTGAATTATGACGGTTATGCCAATTCCCGCTTCACCATTGCGGTGGGTGCGGTGGATCATAA
>JAIFKL010000383.1 GCA_020049595.1 Desulfobacteraceae bacterium | reverse complement strand
AAATTCAGCAGTTGCGCTGTGTAGTGCCTATCAATGGGATAAGTCGTTCCTGCAAGGGCTGCGCTCCCCAGCGGCATCACGTTGATGCGCCCGAGGCAGTCGCCGAATCTGTCCGAATCTCTTGAAAACATTTCATAATATGCCATGAGATGATGAGACAAAAGCACCGGCTGCGCCCTCTGCAAATGTGTGTATCCGGGAAGCACTACGTCAATGTTTGTCTTTGCAAGATTCACGAGAACTTTTCTCAGTTCCCGCAGCAGAGTGATGACATTCAATGTCTCAGCCCGCAGATACATCCGAACATCAAGTGCGACCTGATCGTTGCGGCTTCGCGCGGTATGAAGCTTTCGGGCAGCGGTTCCGACCAACTGAAACAGCCGGTCTTCGATGTGCATGTGAATATCTTCCAAGCTGTCATCAAAGCTGAACCGCCCCTGCTCAATCTCCGCCCTGATTTGCTCAAGCCCCTGAACCAATGTCGAAGCTTCTTCGTCTGTGATAACGCCGACTTTTGCCAGCATCTTACAGTGGGCGGCGCTGCCCTCGATGTCGTATTCATAGAGCCTGCGGTCAATTTGAATGGAGGAGGTAAAGGCTTCCACAAGCTTGTCGGTTTTTTCGGAAAATCTGCCGTCCCAAGGTTTTTCGGACATATACAACCTCGTTAGTCAATTATAATCAAAAATTTTTGTCAGCTCCGTCTTTAAAGCTCCGCAGGAGCGTCATATTTGTAGCAGAAAAATGTCCCCGGTCCCCCGAACTCCGTAGGAGTGACATATTCTCAATATGATATGTCGCCCCTACGGGGCTTGTTCAGTTCAGGGCTGTAACCGATTGCTACAAATATGTCGCCCCTACGGGGCTAAGGGTTTTAAGCCTTCAGGCGATTAACCCGTCTTGCTTTACGAGCTATTTTTCTGCGTACTTTGCGTTTTTGCCATTCTTTTTTCGACAGTTTCTTTGCCATTGGTATTACCTCCTGTTTTTTTTATACCCAATTTTCGGTTTTTAAATTCGGCACTCGCATAAACTCTCTGAGATTATTGCTTATTAATATACATCTTCGGCTCAAAGTTTGTATCCAGCATATACATCAAAAAATATCGTCTCTCCTCTGCGGGTTAAGATCAATCCTTTCGCTCATAAAATCCTCAGAAGGAAGGGGCGTTTTTTCAAAAAAATCTTTCCATGATTTGGGTTTGGGCGACAAGATGATATTATTTCCTTCTTTTTTGATATACAACTCATCTGTATCAAACTGAAATTCTTTGGGAAGACGATTCATATTTTCGATATTTTTTACAGGCATTTATTTTTCCTTTCATTTTGAAAATCGAATCATCTTGAAAAATGAAGATCGGAGATTGAAATCATCAATCGCCAATCTTCAATCCTGCTACCCGTTTACCATCTTCTGAATCCGCAGCCGGAGCGCATTCAGGCGAATAAATCCTTCCGCGTCTTTTTGGCGATAGACATCATCGTTTTCAAATGTGGCAAAATCTTCACGATAAAGCGACTGCTCCGATTTGCGTCCGATGACCCGGCAACTTCCTTTGTAAAGCTCAAGCCGCACCGTTCCCGATACATTTTTCTGTGTCTCATCAATCATTTTTTGCAGCAGTTTCATCTCCGGCGAAAACCAGAAACCGTAATATATCAGCTCGGAATATTTGGGAATCAGCGAATCCCGCAGGTGCATGACTTCCCGATCCATGGTGAGCGATTCCACTGCCTGATGCGCGGCTCTCAGAATCGTGCCGCCCGGCGTCTCATACACGCCCCTTGATTTCATGCCCACAAAACGGTTTTCCACAATGTCTGCCCTGCCGATGCCGTGACGGCCGCCCATCATATTCATAATATTGAAAAGATTTGCCGGAGAAAGATTTTTCTCGTTCAGCGCAACCGGGTCTCCCTGTTTAAACGCAATTTCAACAATTTCCGCTTTGTCCGGCGCATCCTGCGGGGAAACCGTCAGCGTGAAAATGTCATCCGGCGGTCTTTTCCACGGGTCTTCCAGCACGCCGCCTTCATAACTGATATGAAGCAGATTCCGGTCTGTGCTGTAAGGCTTTGCAACGGTGGTAGGCACTTTGATCCCATGCTTTTCCGCAAACGCCATCAGGTCGGTGCGGGAGCGCATATCCCATTCCCGCCACGGCGCAATGATTTTTATATCAGGATCAATGGCAAAATAGCTTAACTCAAACCGCACCTGATCGTTTCCCTTTCCGGTTGCGCCGTGACTGACCGCATCGGCGTTTTCTATGCGGGCAATTTCCATCTGGCGTTTTGCAATCAGCGGGCGCGCAAGAGATGTTCCCAAAAGATATTGTCCCTCATAGATAGCGTTTGCACGAAACGCGGGGAACACATAATCTTTTATGAATATCTCTCTGAGATTATCAATATAAACTTTTTTCGCGCCGGTTTTCAGGGCATTTTCTCTGACCTGATCTAAATCATCTCCCTGACCGATATCGGCTGAAAAGGCAATGACTTCACAATCATATTTCTCGACAAGCCATTTCAGAATTACCGATGTGTCAAGCCCGCCCGAATAGGCCAGCACGACTTTGTTTATCTTATCAGCCATAGTTAAATTTCCTTTATTATGTTAGCCACGAATGGACACAAATTTGTCTCTCGCAAAGACGCAGAGAGCGCAAAGAAAAGTAGAGCGATTTTTCAAATCGCTTCAGAAGCGAATTGAAAATTCGCTTTACAAAACGGGAGCGGACTTTGCGTCTTTGCGAGAACTTTTTTTATTTCCGATAAAGTCTATTATATTAAAAGATCAGAGAATCGTTCATCCGAACTGCCAATTCTGGGTTACTGAGACATTCGTGGCGAAAAAAATGTCAACCCTCAATCAATATATCCAGCACAGCCTTGTGAAGATGGAGTTTGTTCTCAGACTGATCCCAGACAACAGAGCGAGGTCCCTCCATAACTTCTTCGCTTATTTCCTCTCCGCGGTGCGCCGGCAGGCAGTGCATGACAATCACCTCTTTTGACGCATGTTTCAGCAGTTCCGCATTTACCTGAAAGCCTTCAAATTTCTTCTTTTTTTCCTCGCTTTCCTTATCGCCCATGCTGACCCACACATCGGTATAGACCACATCCGCATCTTTGACCGCTTCTGCCGGATTTGAAGTCATCGTAATGCTGCCGCATTTCCTCGCGAGTGCTTTTTGCGTAATCGCCGGGTCCGGGAAATAGCCTTCAGGACATGCCAACACCAGATTCAGACCCAGAACAGCCGCCGCGTTCATCCATGAATGCGCGACATTGTTGCCGTCTCCCACCCAGACGATTTTCAAGTTTTTACACCTGCCTTTGTGTTCGATGACGGTCATGATGTCGCTCAAAACCTGACAGGGATGATACAAATCACTCAGCGCGTTAATCACCGGAATTGAGGAAAATTTCGCAAATTCCTCAATCAGGTTTTGGGCGTAGGTTCGGATAACCAGAGCGTCCAAATATCTTGAGAAAACCCGCGCCACATCTTTGACAGGCTCGCCTCGGGATATTTGCGTATCTTTGGCGTTTATGAAAATCGGCGTTCCCCCGAGCTGCGCGGTTCCGGCTTCAAAGGAAATCCGTGTGCGGGTTGAGGGTTTGTCAAAAAGCAGCCCCACTGTTTTTCCGGCAAGGGGTCTGTCCGCAATTCCCTGTCTGTGCCTTTTTTTCAACTCAGTTGCACGAGTCAAAATCCTTTGAAAATCCGCTTCGGAAAGGTCCGAAAGTGTCAGTATATCCTTTTTCATTTCATCTCATCCCCCATGAGGAATTGGTTTATTTTTTCAGCCACGAATGGACACGAATTTTTACGAATAAGAACACACGAATTTTTTTAAAAAAATATGAATTAAGGCGAAATGCCACGAATATTTTTTTGATTTATTCGTGTTCTCCTGTTCGTGGAAAATTTGTGTTCATTCGTGGCTAACCTTCTTTCAATCCCCCGAATATCTCATCCAAACATGCCAAAAGGGAATCTATCTCGCTTTTTCCGACAATCAGCGGCGGAACAAAACGCAGAATGTTGTCCTGTATGCAGTTGATCACAAAGCCTTTTTCCATGCAGGCTTTTACGATAAACTCGCCCTTTATCTTCAGTTTCATGCCGATCAGCAAGCCGAGACCCCGAACATCTTCAATCACATCATAACGGCTTTTCAGTTCCAGCAGTCTTTCTTTAAAGTAAATGCCCATTTCCATGCAGTTGTCAATAATCTTTTCCTCGGAAAGCACTTTCAGCGTTTCAAGCGACGCCGCGGTAATCACAGGCGTGCCGCCGAATGTCGAGGCATGAGAACCGGGACCGAATACCTCGGCAACATGCTCTTTTGCCAGCATCGCACCGATTGGAAGCCCGTTGGCAAGGGCTTTTGCCAGCGTCATAATGTCCGGCTCAATGCCGAAATGCTGATAAGCAAAAAGCTTTCCGGTTCTGCCGATGCCTGTCTGTATCTCGTCGAAAATGAGCAGCGTACCGGTTTCATTGCACATTTGTCTCACGGCTTTGAGATATTCGGGAGAGGGACAGCGGACCCCGCCTTCGCCCTGAATCGGCTCCAGCAACACCGCACAAAAGCCGGATGTCTCAATCTTTTCCCAAAGGGCTTCAACATCGTTGAACGGCACAAAATCAAATCCTGCCAACACCGGATCAAATCCCTTTTTGATCTTGTCCTGCCCGGTCGCGGAAAGCGTTGCCATGGTGCGCCCGTGAAAGGATTTCTCCATAGTGATGATTTTATATCGCTCGGCGCCGCCTTTGTCCTTAAAATATTTACGGGCAATTTTTATGGCTGCCTCATTTGCCTCAGCGCCGCTGTTGCAGAAAAACACGCGATCCGCAAAGCTGTGTTCAACCAACCACGCCGCAAGTTCGGTCTGCGGAATGGTGTAGTAAAGATTTGAGACATGAAAAAGGATTTCTGCCTGTTTGGCAAGGGCTTTGGCGACTTTCGGGTGCGCGTGTCCGAGATTGCACACTGCAATGCCAGCCACAAAATCCGTGTAAGCCCGTCCTTCGGTGTCCCACAGCGTACAGCCTTTTCCTTTTGCAAATACTACCGGCGTCCGCTTGTAGGTCGCGGCAATGTATTTATCCGCTTTACTGATAATCTCGCTGCTCATAGCGTAATCTCCGTCCCGATACCTTTGTCCGTAAAAAGTTCCAGCAGCAGGGAATGGCGTTTCTTTCCGTTGATGATCTGCACCTTTCCGACGCCGCTTTGCAGGGCTTCCACAGCGCATTCGATTTTCGGGATCATGCCGCCGGAAATGCTTTTTTCCGCTATCATTTTCTGAATGACTTCCGCATTGATGGAGGAAATGAGATTTCCCCCCGTGTCCAGCACGCCGTCAACGTCCGTGAGAAGAATCAGGCGACCTGCGGAAAGCGCGGCTGCCACTTTGCTCGCCACAAGGTCGGCATTGATGTTGAATGTCTCGCCGGCTTCTCCCACGCCCACCGGCGCGATAATGGGAATAAATCCCCGCTCCGTAAGCGTATTGATAATGTCGGGCTTAATTCTTATTACTTCTCCGACTAATCCCGGATCAATGATTTCGGGCGGTTTGTTGCTGTCTTCCTGATAGACAATCTGAAGTTTTTTGGCAAGAATCAAGCCGCCGTCTTTGCCGCTCAAGCCTACGGCATTGCCGCCCTGCTGATTGATCTGGGCAACAATCGCCTTGTTCACTTTGCCGCCGAGAACCATTTCCACTACATCCATGGTGGCGGCGTCTGTCAGACGCATTCCTCTGACAAACTTGGGAGATATTCCCATCCGGTCTAAAACAGAATTGATCTGGGGACCGCCGCCGTGTACGACAACCGGATTCAAGCCGATGAATTTCATCAGCGTAATATCCCGTGCAAAATCTTCTTTCAACTGCTCATCCACCATGGCATGACCGCCATATTTGATCACAATGGTCATGCCGTGAAAGCGGCGGATATAAGGCAGTGACTCTATCAATATATCTGCAATATTGTTCATCATTTATCAATTCTCAGCAAAACGGGTTTCAAACCCGTTCTACTTCTCATTTCTCAATTCTCAGCAAAACGGGTTTCAAACCCGTTCTAATTCTCAATTCTCAATTTCTAGAGAATATACCGGCTCAAATCCTGATCGTCCTTAATATCTTTCAGCTTGTCGTTCACATATTTTCCGTCAATAACGACTTTCACGCCCCGCATATCCGGCGCATTGAAAAGAATGTCTTCCAAGAGACATTCCATGATCGTGTGAAGTCTTCTCGCACCGATGTTTTCCGTGACATTGTTCACTTCTTCGGCAATGCTCGCAATTTTTTCAATCGCGTCTTCTTTAAAGACAACCTCAACTCCCTCAGTCTTTAACAATTCTACATATTGGAGAATCAGGGCATTTTTCGGCTCTGTCAGTATCTTCACAAAATCTTCGCGTCCGAGTGAATCCAATTCGACCCTAATCGGAAAACGTCCCTGAAGTTCTGGAATTAAATCAGATGGTTTGACCGTGTGAAACGCGCCTGAAGCGATAAAAAGAATGTGATCGGTTTTGACAGGCCCGTACTTGGTCGTCACGGTAGAGCCTTCCACAATGGGAAGCAAATCTCTCTGAACGCCCTCTCTGGAAACATCGGGCCCGTGACCGCCGTTGCCGCCCGCGATCTTGTCTATCTCATCAAGAAAAATAATCCCGGACTGCTCCACTTTTTCGATTGCCTCACTGACGACTTTATCCATATCCACAAGATTCTGGGCTTCTTCCTGAACCAGAATTTTCATTGCCTCGGAGACTTTCAGCTTCCGCCGCTTTGTATTCTTGGGCATGATATTGCTGAACATATCCTTGAAATTAATGCCCATTTCTTCCATGCCCACATTGGAAAAAATTTCCACTACCGGCAGGGAACGGTCCGCGACATCCATATCAACATATCGCTCGTTGAGTTTTCCGTCCTGAAGCATGGAACGCAGTTTTTCTCTTGTGGAAGAACTTCTGTCGCTGCTCTCTCCGACCACTTCAATGTGCATTTCGCCCGGCGTTTCAGGCGGCTGATGCGCTCTGGGTTTCGGGAGCAGTAAGTCAAGCATTCTTTCTTCGGCAATGTGCGAGGCTTTTTCCTTCACCGCCTCCTGCTCCCTTGTTTTCAGCATGTTGACAGTCAGTTCAAGAAGGTCTCTGACCATAGATTCAACATCTCTGCCCACATAGCCGACTTCGGTAAACTTGGAAGCTTCGACTTTCGTAAACGGCGAATCCGTAAGTCTGGAAAGCCGCCTTGCAATTTCGGTTTTTCCCACGCCGGTGGGACCGATAAGGATAATATTTTTGGGCGCGATTTCGTCCCGGAGTTCTTCGGGAACCTGCTGTCTGCGCCAGCGATTTCTCAGCGCAATGGCAACAGAACGCTTTGCCTTGTGCTGACCGATGATGTACTTGTCAAGTTCTTTGACGATTTCTGATGGTTTCAGATTGCTCATAGTATGGTTGAATATCCGCCTTGAATGCAGACAAAATTTTAACCACGAAAGCACGAAAGAAAGGAAAGTGCGAAAGGAAGAAAATTTTCGTGCATTTCGCTTCTTTGTAGTGCTTTCGTGGTTAAATATTCATGTACATTCGCGGTGAAAAAATAAACAAAGGAAGATTGAAGCGTTATTCAGCCTTACAATTCTTCTATCGTTAAGATATTGTTGGTGTAAATACACAGCGAAGCCGCAATTTTCATTGCTTCTTCCACGATTGTCTTTGCATCCATATCCGAATGCTTTATAAGGGCTGTGGCGGCAGACTGAGCGGCAACGCCACCGGAACCGATGGCAATCACGCCTTCATCCGGCTCAATCACATCGCCGTTTCCCGAAATGAGAAATGTCCGGGTATTGTCCGTAGCAATCATGATGGCTTCAAGCCGTCTGAGATATTTGTCGGTCCGCCAGTCTCTCGCCAATTCCACGGCTGAACGCGTCAGGTTTCCGTTATACCGCTCTAATTTTGCCTCCAAACGCTCGGAAAGATTCATTCCGTCGGCAGCGCCACCGGCAAAACCTACGATAATTTTGTCATTGTAAATCCTTCTGACTTTTCTTGCCTGATGTTTTATAACCGTCTCATTCAGCGTCACCTGACCGTCTCCGGCAACAGCGAGCTTTCCCTTATGCCTTACCGCCAGTATTGTTGTCCCGTGAAAATTCATAGTTGAAAAATGGAATACTTTATCGGAAATTCAGTTTTGTTTCTCGCAAAGCTGGTTTTGTTTCTCGCAAAGACGCAAAGGACGCAAAGGAAAGCTTTTTATAAAAAAATCTTTGCGAACTTTGCGTGCTTTGCGAGAAACTTTATCTAACCAAGAAAATACTTTATTTCCGATAAGATATGGAGATTCAAAAATTGAAATTGGAAACCGTAATTTCCGCATCGTAATTTCCGATTTCCAATCCCGATTTTCCAATCTCAGGTTTTAAATTTCAAAGCGCAATCAGCGATTCAAGTTCCCGCCAATCCTGCACTTCCGTAAAAGGATGATCTTCCCTGTTCCAGGGCTGTTTGAAAAGAACCGGCGTAATACCCGCTTCCTTGAGTTGAAAACAGGTCTCCAGACGGTCTTCCACAAAATAAGAAATCCCTCTGTTCAGCAGCACTTCCGCTTTTGCCTCAAATGAGCCGGTCGTTATCACCTCAATCGCCTCAGGATCAAGCGAGAGATGCTGCGCCATCCAGTTGCGGATTTGTCCCGGATAGGGACGTGCTGTCACAAAGAGAACCGCGGGAACACAGCCTCGCCCCATCCGCTCCATGCCGATGCGGCTCAGAACTTCAGGGGCTTGCGGCAGCGGTTCCAAAGCCGCGCCGTGATTCCCGTCCAATATTTTGACAATAATTTCATCTATCAGATTTCTCTCCAGCCCGAGACAGTCTTCCAGCATATAGCAGGTGATGTTCTCATATCTGAGACCTTGCAGATGATATTCGTCCCTCGCAATATCTATAAACAGTTTCATGGTGTTGGCGACCACGCCGTCAATATCAAAGGCTACGGAAGCCGGATCAATTTTGTGCTTTGTCATAAGTCATTTATCCCCGGTCAGAGAGAACAGCGGTCCCTTGTTGCAACACACAGCGAACAAGGGACATCAGACCGGAAAGTTACGCTGCTTTTCGTGTTTTTTTCTTGAGACGGGTGATGCGGCTCCTGTAAACGGCTGACATTTTCGCATCCTCTGCCTTGATTGCGGCTTCCCGCTTTGCTTTCAGCTCTCTGATTTTTACCTTTATTTCCCGGACAGTCGAGTCTGTGGTTTTGCTGGCTTCTTCCTCAATGCCCCTCGCCTTTTTGATGGCGGAAATCAGTTCCGGCTTGTTCATTCCGTGAACACCTGTGATTTCCGGGATTTCTTTTGCTTCTTCCCGCAATTCTTTGGCGGTCATTTTATCCAGCGGTTTTTTCTTGGCTTCCTTTTTTTTGCTGCCCATATCTGACAAATCTCCTTGTTCATCTTTTTTTAATAAAAAAACAGTCGGCTTATGCCTTTCGGATAAAGAACGGAACGCAAAGGACGCAGGTTGTGATTTTTTACCTTTGCGCGTGCTGCGCTTTGCCTGCGTGCTTTGCGTTTCATTTTTTATAAAAACAAAAGCAGAAAATTCAACTGTGTAACTCATAAATAAAAAAGAGAAATTATAACCCATTTTTTTTAAATGTGTCAACAGTTAGTTGCCGGTTCTCAAATTTTTTTCCTGTTATTTTGTTTCAAGAAAATTCAGCGCGTCCGAATTGATGCAATAGCGCAGTCCTGTCGGCGGGGGACCGTCTTCAAACACATGACCGAGATGTGCATCGCATCGGCGGCACAGGACTTCGGTTCGCTTCATAAAAAAGCTGCTGTCTTCCGCGGTGATGATGCTTTTTTCCGAAATCGGCGACCCAAAGCCGGGCCAGCCGGTTCCCGAATCGAATTTTGTTTCCGAACTGAACAAATCGTTTCCGCAGCACACGCAGAGATATGTCCCTTTTTCTTTGAAATTGTAATATTTGCCGCTGAAAGCCTGTTCGGTTCCTTTTTTTCGTGTAATCCGGTATTGTTCCGGACTCAGCAGCTTTCGCCATTCTTGGTCGCTCTTGATAATTTTCTCAGACACGCCAGCATCTCCTGCAAATATACTGCCCGCCGGCATAAACTGCGCTTCTGAAATCTGCCGCAAAAGGCCCCTGCTGAAATCAGACGCAAACCGTTTTCCCGATAAATAAAACGGGTTGGTCTGTTTTAAGCAGAGGCGTTTTACAAAAGCTCAGATTATGACGGCGGTAAGTATATACTGCCCCTGACGGGGCTTGTTATAACTTATTGTTCTCAATAGGTTAATGTAATGTATGAACGAT
>JAIFKL010000057.1 GCA_020049595.1 Desulfobacteraceae bacterium | reverse complement strand
TGCGTGCTGAAAAACGGCCGGGCTGAAAATAGATAAACCCGTTTTACTGACCCGCTGTAGAACGGGTTTGAAACCCGTTTTACTTTACTCCGGATGCACTTGTTTCATCTTTCGTGTTTTAAAAAAATTGCTTTAAACGACGGACATACAAGATGACTGAAAACATATCAGAACTCATCAGCAAAGCAGAAGAAAAACAATCTCCCGAACTCAACCTGTCTCAACTCGGGCTAAAAAAGCTGCCGGACAGCATCACGGGGCTGAAGCATGTCAGAACGCTTATTTTAAGTTACAATGAGTTTGAAGAATTTCCCAAAGAAATCTTAGAACTGAAAAATCTCCGAGCCATTGATCTGAGTTATAATCATCTGCCGCAACTGCCCGCAGAAATTGCAGAACTGAGCGAACTCAGAATGCTGAATCTGAAAAGCAATTACTTGTCAGATTTGCCGGCACAGATTGTATCGCTGAAAAATCTCACGCAGTTCAATCTGAATAACAACCAGTTCCGCAGGCTTGCGCCGGAAATCGGACAGCTTGGAAACCTCACGCAACTGTATCTGATGAAAAATCAGTTGAATGCGCTGCCCGATGAATTTTTCGATCTGACAGAACTCGCACAGTTAGACTTGAAACACAATCAGTTGAGTGAAGTGCCTGCAAAGATCGGCTGTCTCAGAAATCTTACCTTTTTGAATCTCAGTTTCAACCGGCTGATTGAACTGCCCAAAGAAATCGCAGAACTGAAAAGTCTGATTTATCTTCATGCCGGTTTTAATCAGTTGATTCGGATTCCAAAAGAAATCGAGCAGTTGAAAAATCTTTTCTATTTGGATGTCAAAGTCAATCTGCTGAATGAAATTCCGCCGGAAATCGCAGAGTTGAAAAATCTGAAACGTCTGGAATTAGAAGACAATCCGCTGACCTTTCCGCCGGTTGAAATCGTCAGTCAGGGACTGCCTGCGATTATGAATTATCTGACAAAATCGGATAGCGGCGGTCAAAACCTTTATGAAGGGAAACTCCTGATTCTCGGACAGGGCGGCGTGGGCAAAACCTGTCTGATGAGGCGGCTCATACACGATGAATATTCCGAAGAAGGCAGCGCCAGCACAGAAGGCATTCATATTCAGACATGGGAAACCACTTCGCCGGATGACTCACAGACAAAAATGACGCTGAATGTCTGGGATTTCGGGGGACAGGAAATTTATCACGCCACGCATCAGTTTTTTCTCACCCGGCGCTCGCTTTACATTCTGGTCTGGGACGCCCGGCAGGAAGAAGAATATGCCCGGATTGATTACTGGCTCAAAAGCATCGAAACTTTTGCACAAGACAGTCCCGTGCTGTTGGTGATGAACAAATCGGATGAGCGGGTCAAACATCTTAATTTCAAAGATATAAAGCAGTTGTATCCCCAAGTGGCAGTATCCGGGAGGGTCAGCGCGAAAAAAGGCACGGGCATTGAATCGCTGCGGAAACTGATTCGGCAGCAGGCATGGGAACTGCCGCTGATGGGGACATTCTGGCCCCCTTCATGGGTCGCGGTCCGCAGGATTCTGGAAAAGGACAGCCGTTACAGTCTGCCCTATCAGGAATATCTGAAATGCTGTGAAAAACATGATATGAAAGAACGGGAAGCCGCCATTCTGAGCCGTTACCTGAATGATCTGGGAATTATTCTGCATTTTCAGAATGATGTGCTTTTAAAAGACACGATGATTCTCAAGCCGGAATGGGGGACAGGCGCGGTCTATAAAGTCTTGGACGCCAGACAGGTAAGGGAAAAAGACGGCTTGTTATCCAAGGCGGATTTGCCGAATATCTGGACAGACCGGACCCTTTATCCTCAGGAAAAATACGCCGCCATTCTGCGCCTGATGGAAAATTTTGAACTGGCCTTTCCCATCGGCGAGGGAGAAGAATATATTGTTGCCGAACTGCTGCCGGGAAAAGAACCCGAATATTCTTTGGATATGAAGGATTTTCTTTTATTTGAATATCACTACAAATTTCTGCCTTCCGGCGTGATGACCCGCCTGATTGTGCGAATGCACGAATTTTTGATCGAGCAGAATGGAAAACATCTCTGCTGGCATCAGGGCGCATATTTTAACTACAAGGAAAATCAGGCAATCGTCAGGATGAATCCCTATATGAAAGCGGTGACGGTTAAGATTCAGGGAGAAAACAAAAGAGAATTTCTCTCGCTGATCCGCTCCCATTTTGCAGCGCTTCATAAAAGCTTCAGAAAAATTCGGGTGACGGAAAAAGTGCCGTGCAATTGCAGCCCGGAGTGCAGCTACCGCTTTGACTATGATTTTTTATTGAAATGCGAAGAAAAAGGAAAAAAAACACAGACCTGTCAGGTAACAATTGAAGAAGTGAATGTGAGGAAATTGTTAGATACAGTGGAGAAGCCCGAAATCCGTCAGGCAAGACTTGATGTGGAAAGAGAAGATTACTACCCCAAAATTCAGCCTGACAGCGGGCATGATATGCCTGAAAACAATAAAAAATGGTATCAAAAAATTTTTGCCGCCAAGATACAAAAATAAGTTGATTTATCAGCCTTTCGCGGTTTTCATCTCTTTCGTGCTTTCGCGGTAAATTTTTTACCGGCGACACGAAAATAACGAAAATAAATTACGGGCATTTCATGCCCGCCTTACGCTTGCGAGTAAAAAAAGCGGGAGACATTTTATGAGAAAACTTCACGCTCAGATTCATATCCTTATTTTCCTTACGCTCATTTCAGCCTGCACAAAAACGAATGAACCCGAATCTTTTCAGGGATATGCAGAAGGAGAATTTGTTTATATTTCCTCTCCGCTCGGTGGCAGACTCGAGCAATTAGCCGTCCGAAAGGGGCAGACGGTTCACGCGGGGGAACTGCTGTTTTCGCTGGAACAGACTTATGAAGCCGCAGGAGTCCGGGATGCCGAGGAATTGCTCAGGCAGGCTGAAGGCAAGCTTGCCGATCTGCAAAAAGGACTCAGACCTTCCGAAATGGAGGCATTGACCGCGAGGCTCAGGCAGGCAGAGTCATCTCTCCAACTCGCCGAATCTGAGTATAACCGCAGGATAAAACTCTATAAAACCCAGACCGTTGCCGCAGAGGAGCGGGACCGGGCGCGCAGCGAATACGAGCGGGAAAAGCAGCGGGTGAAAGAAATAAAGTCAGAGATTGAAACCGCGGGGCTGGGCGGGCGGTCTGATGCTGTCAGCGCGGCGCAGTCCGGGGTGGAATCTGCCAAAGCCCGATTGGAGCAGGCGCAATGGAATCTCAAACAGAAAACCCGGACCGCTCCCAAAGACAGTCTTGTTTTTGATACTTTTTATGAGCCGGATGAATGGGTTGCCCCGGGCCGCCCGGTTCTTTGTCTCCTGCCGCCGGAAAATATAAAAGTCCGCTTTTTTCTCCCGGAAACAGTCAAGAGCCGCTTCAGCGTGGGGCAATTAGTCACGGTTTCCTTTGATGCCGGAGACATACCGTTTCCCGCAACCATAAACTATATCTCCGTCCAAGCCGAATACACGCCGCCGATTATCTACTCTGCTCAGACCCGTGCAAAATTGGTCTTTATGGCAGAAGCCATGCCGGATGAGCGATTCCGTACACGCTTTCAGCCCGGGCAGCCGGTTGAAGTGAGAGAAGTGAGAAATGAGAAGTGAGAAGTGAGAAGTGAGAAATGATGGACGAACAGGAATTTGTCATT
The DNA here is from genome assembly GCA_020049595.1 of Desulfobacteraceae bacterium. Taxonomy (GTDB): domain Bacteria; phylum Desulfobacterota; class Desulfobacteria; order Desulfobacterales; family JAIFKL01; genus JAIFKL01. Next base: position 14,114 of record JAIFKL010000057.1, on the reverse strand, counting down.
GACGTTCATGGCATCAGCAAGTCATTCGGCTCCAAAACCGTGGTAAAGAATTTAGATATGCGGGTTGCCAAAGGAGAGATATACGGTTTTCTGGGACCCAACGGATCGGGAAAGACGACTTTTATCCGTATGTTATGCGGACTGCTCAAACCAGACAAAGGCTTCGGAACCTGTCTGGGCTACGATATTCTCAAAGAATCCGACCGCATCAAACCCCATGTCGGATATATGTCTCAGAAGTTCAGTCTCTACGGCGATCTCACGGTTCGTGAAAATCTGGATTTCATTGCCCGGATGTACGGCTTGAAAAAGTGCAGACAGGCGGTTGACGAGTGTATTGCCCGCATGGGACTCGAGACATTTCGGAATCAGCTGGCAGGGAATCTTTCCGGAGGCTGGAAACAACGATTAACTCTTGCCTCCTGTACCTTGCACAGCCCCAAACTGCTCCTTCTCGACGAGCCGACAGCGGGGGTGGATCCGGGCGCTCGCCGTGATTTCTGGGATGAAGTCCATAAACTCGCTGCCGAGGGGATCACCGCGCTGATCAGCACGCATTATATGGACGAGGCGGAACGCTGTCACCGGCTGGCATATATTGCTTACGGCGATCTGCTGGCTTCCGGAACCGTTGCGGAGATGATTGAAAATTCCGGTCTTGCCACCTGGAGCGTGAGCGGAAAAAATCTCCATGACTTATCGGAAAAACTCAGAGATATGCCCGGAATACAACAGGTCGTCGCTTTCGGAAATACGTTGCATATAAGCGGAAAGGATCATGCCGCGATGGAAAAAAGCATTTTGCCTTACATGTCCGAGTCATTCCGCTGGGCAAAAATACAGACTAACCTTGAAGAAGTCTTTATTCATCTCATGCAGCAAGTGAGGAATGTGTAATGAAGAGCGAATTTTTCTCTCCGGGCCGTTTCCGGGCGGTGGTAGTCAAAGAATTTATACAGATGCGCCGGGATCGTCTCACCTTTGCCATGATGATCGGCATTCCGCTGATTCAGTTGATTCTTTTCGGTTTTGCCATCAATTCGGATCCGAGACATCTGCCTGCGGTCGTTCTCTCCGCTGACAATTCCGTATTTTCCCGCTCTGTCGTTACAGCCATGCACAACAGCAGCTATTTCAATGTCCTGCGGAGTGTTTCAAGCCGCGCCGAGGCGCAGCAGCTTCTGGCAGAAGGAGAAATTCAGTTTGTGCTGACCGTTCCGGAACAGTTCGGACGGCGGCTGATCCGGGGCGAAAAGCCGGTATTGCTCCTTGAAGCCGATGCAACGGATCCGGCTGCGTCTGCCAATGCCATGACTGCCTTCCGTGAAATCGTCAGCCGCTCGGTTTATCGGGAGCTGAAGGGACCGCTGGCAGATTTACTCCCGGGCGAGGAGCCGGTCACGCTCAGGATTCATGCGGATTATAATCCCGAAGGCATCACGCAGTACAATGTCGTGCCGGGACTCATGGGAGTCATTCTGACGCTGACGCTGGTGATTATCACCGGACTTGCTATCACAAGGGAAAGCGAGCGCGGGACTATGGAAAATCTGCTTTCCACGCCGGTAAAACCCATTGAAGTCATGATTGGGAAAATTTTTCCTTATATTTTAGTAGGTTATATTCAGATTCTCCTGATTCTCACTGCGGCAAAGCTGCTGTTTCATATTCCCATGCGGGGAAGCCTGCCGTTAGTTTTTGCACTGTCTCTGCTCTTTATTGCAGCCAATCTCACGGTGGGCGTGACTTTTTCTACTGTTGCGAAAAATCAGTTGCAGGCAATGCAGATGACGATTTTTTTCTTTCTGCCCTCCATTCTGCTTTCCGGCTTCATGTTTCCCTTCAGAGGAATGCCGGAATGGGCGCAGTATATCGGTCAGATTCTGCCGCTGACGCATTATCTCAGGATAGTCCGGGGCATTCTGCTCAAAGGCAACGGGCTTGCCCAAAGCTGGTGCCATATCTGGCCGATTCTGCTGTTCTGGGGGATTGTCCTCACGGTGGGAGTCAAACGCTACCGGCGGACGCTGGATTAAAAATTTCCTCTGCGATGCGCCGCGCTGCCTGCACCGGGTCTTTCGCGTCTCTGATGGGTCTTCCGATGACAAGGAAATCCGAGCCGTTTCTGACTGCCTGCGCCGGTGTTGTGACCCGCGCCTGATCATCTTTCACCGCCTCATCCCACAGAGGACGTATTCCCGGTGTGACGGCAATAAATTCTTTTCCAAATTCTTTCTTTATTTTTTCCGCTTCCAATGCCGAACAGACCACGCCTGCACAGCCGGCGTTTTTTGCCGTTGCCGCCCGTTTCATCACAAGCTTTGAGATGTCGGCATAAAATTCTTCCTGAAATCCGGCAGAGCGAATCTCCTGAGCCGATACGCTTGTCAGAACGGTCACGCCGAGAACGCCCGTTTTTCCGCCGCTTCCTTTTACAGCAGATTCAAGCATTTTCGGGCTTTCTCCGCAATGCGCGGTTGTAAATGTGACGCCGAGCGCCGCAACCTGTTTCATTGCCCGAAACACTGTTTCAGGAATGTCATGCAGTTTCAGGTCTAAAAATATACCGGCATTTCCGGATGTTTTGATGAATCTGATGATTTCAGGTCCCGAGCTGATAAAAAGTTCCAGCCCCACTTTGAACATGCCCACATATTCCGAAAGCAGCGTCACATAATGTTTTGCCTCGCTTACAGTGGGGACATCCAATGGAAAAATAATATAATCTTTCGCTTTTTTCATATTGAAAATATTCCGCCTCTGATAAAATTCCAATAAAGTTAAGAGTTACGCAGTTGAAACCCCACCCCCGGCCCCTCCCCAAAGGGGAGGGTGTATTCACTCCCCCTCTCCTTCGGAGAGGGGGCCGGGGGGTGAGGTCTCCTTCGGAGAGGGGGCCGGGGGGTGAGGTGTGGGTGAGGTCTGAACTGCATAACTCCTAAAATTAATCCTTGCAAATCGGAATTAAATGAGATATTTTTTTAATTTCGTCAACAAAAAAATCGATTTGAGGATGGAATCATGCAAAAAAAAATGTACCGTCTGTTTCACCTTATCGGATATCTTTCTGTTTTCAGTGCGTTATTCATCGTTCTGCTCTTTTATTCGGACATTCGTGCAAAAGAGAGTTATCCCTGTCTTTCCACGCTCTGGCCCCATGAAAAAAGTGATTTGCTGCCGGACCCTGCGCTGATTTTCGGCAAACTGGCAAACGGGTTCCGCTATGTGATGATTGAAAATCCTGAACCCAGGGACCGGGTGAGCATTCATCTGAATGTTTGGAACATCTGATGTTCAACGGTTCTGAAAATTTTCCGCCCGGTGAATTGGTAAAATATTTTCAGTCCATCGGCATGGATTTCGGGGACGATGCCAACGCGCACACCGGATTTGCCGAAGTCGTGTATGATGTGGTGCTGCCTTCGGGAAACAGGGAAAGCCTTGAAAAAGGGCTTTTAGTCATGAAAGATTATGCACACGGCGCGCTGCTTCTGGATTCGGAAATTGAGCGGGAACGGGGCATCATCCTTGCGGAGAAGCGGGATCGGGATTCGGTGGAATACAGAACCTACACTTCCGCCATGAAATTTCTGTTTCCGGGTGCCAGAATCGCAGACAGAATGCCCATCGGAGAGGAATCTGTCATTAAAAAAGCAAATCGTCCCATGCTCAAAAATTATTATGATACATGGTATCGTCCTGAAAACATGATATTAGTCATGGTCGGAGATTTTAAGCCGGACGCGGCTGAAACAATCATCAAATCCATGTTTTCGGGAATGAAAGCTGCCGCGCTGCCCCGCGAATGTCCGGACCCGGGAAGTGTGAATCATAAAGGCATAAAGATTTTTTATCATTATGAAAAAGAAGCAGGCAACACCAACTCTTCTATTCAGACAGTCCGAAATACCGTCCCGAAACCCGATTCTTTCGCGTATCAGAAAGAACTTCTGACGCGCTATGCCGCGGACAGCATGATGAATCACCGCTTGGAGGCAATGATTGAAAAGGCGGACAATCCCTTTACCGCTGGCTTTATTTATTCGGATGTTTTTCTCAACCGCTTGGAAATCGCAAAAATTACCGCTCAGTCCGCGCCGGAAAACTGGGAAAAAACGCTTGCGATTTTGGAACAGTCGCTCCGGCAGGCGATTAGTTTCGGATTCACCGCGTCGGAATTGGAGCGAGTCAAAAAGGAAATCATCGCGCAGTTGGACGCCGCCGTGTTGAAAAAAGATACCCGTGACAGCAGCGAACTCGCGGCTTCAATCATAGACAACCTCAATGATGATAAAGTCTTGCAGTCGCCGGAACAGGAAAAAGAGTTATACTCTCCTTTTGTTCAATCGCTGACGCCTGAGCAGGTGCATGAGGCATTTCAGAAAATATGGAATGCGGATCACCGACTCGTTTTGGTGACAGGAAATGCGGAAATCGGGCAAGGCACAGGGCGCAGGGAGCATGGAGCGGGTCATCAGTCGCTTTCAATGACACAGCATCCTGAAATCAAAGGAAAGAATCCGGAAGATGTGATTCGCGAGACATTTGACAAATCCGCAGCAGCAGAAGTCAAAAAACCTGAGCAGAAAGAAAGCGTTATATTTCCTTATCTGCCGGAACCGGAAAAGCCCGGAACGCTTCGTCAGCGCATGGAAATTCCCGATCTGGGCATCGAGCAGATTACTTATGAAAACGGCCTGCGGCTCAATCTGAAAAAGACGGATTTCAAGAAAAACGAAGTGCTTGCCGCGGTGAGTTTCGGCTTAGGAAAGCAAAGCGAGCCTGCGCCGGGGCTTGCCGTTCTTGCTGAATCCGTTCTGAACCAAAGCGGGCTGGGAGCGCTCACCCGAGACGAATTGGACCGTGCGCTTGCCGGAAAAAATACCGATGTGCAGTTCAGCGTCAAAGAGAACTGCTTTCTGCTCACCGGAGAGAGTATATCCGAGGAAATACCGCTGCTGTTCCAACTGCTGTATGCCTGCATCAAAGACCCGGGATATCGGGAAGACGCTTATCAGCTTGCCATGCGCCAGTTTGAGCAGATGTATCAAAAGCTTTCCCATACGATTGAAGGCGCGATGGAGTTATCCGGGGAGCGTTTTTTAGCCGGCGGCGACGCCCGTTTCGGCATTCCGCCTTACGAGACATTTCAAAAATTGACTCTGGAGCAGGCGCGTTCATGGACTGCGCCGGTTTTCCAAAACAGTGTTTTGGAAATATCGCTGACCGGCGATTTTGACTCGGAAAGCGTAAAATCGCTGGCAGCGCGTTATTTCGGCTCGCTTCCGGCTCGGGAACACAGCGAGAGGAAAAAAGAACCGCTGAAATTTCCGGCAGGACAACAGCTTGATCTTAAAGTGAAAACTTCCATCAACAGGGGCATGGCATCGGTGGCATGGCTCACAGATGATTTCAGCGATATTTACCGGGTACGGCGTCTGTCTGTGCTGGGACAGGTTTTCAGCGAGCGGCTCCGGGAGGAAATACGGGAAAAACTCGGGGCAAGCTATTCCCAATACGCGTACAGTGAACCGAGCCGGACATACAGCGGCTACGGCGTGTTTCACAGTCTGCTTTTCATTGACCCTGAAATGTCGGATAAAATGATAAAGGAAGTGAAGCGAATCGCGTCTGATCTTGCGGAAAAAGGCATGTCAGAAGACGAACTACGCCGGGCGCTTGATCCGATTCTGACCGGCATAAAGGACATGGTGCGAACCAATCAATACTGGCTGAATACCGTGCTGATCAATTCGCTGAGGCATCCCGAACAGCTTGACTGGGCGCGGTCTGTGCAGAAAGATTATGCCGCGATCACGGTCAAAGAGGTTTCCGAAATGGCGAAAAAGTATCTGAAGAATGAAAATGCCGCAACGATAGTGATAAAACCTTAACTGAAACCTGTCGTGCATCATTTCAGTTAAAATTGTGAAAAAACGGAATCGTAGGGGCAGTCCGGCGGCGTGTCCCTACACGAAATTCGACACATATACTGATCCACTTTTGTTTTTTTTGCCACAGACACACACAGATGCACACAGACGGCTGTCCGAAAACGGAATACGGAATATATGCAAAAAATATGCCGTGAAAAACCGAAAGCGGATCACTATAACTCATAAGTTAAAAAATGAGCAGCGGTATAAACGCGGTGATTCGGAAATGACACAGGGATAAAATTCATTACTACTTCTATACCACTGCCAAAAAATGAAAGAAAGACGAATGATTTCTCCTTACACACAGCGCTCAACTGATTCTCAGAAAATAAACCTTTTCTGCATTCCCTTTGCGGGGGGAAGTTCCTACGCTTTCCGAGATTTGGGGCGATATGTTGCCGATTTTGTAAATATTGTCGCAATTGATCTTCCCGGTCACGGAAGAAAGATGAGAAGCCCCCTGCTGACAAATATTCACGAAATGACAGACTGTATCTTCCGTGAGATAAAAGATGAGTTAAACAAACCTTACGCTGTTTACGGACACAGCATGGGCGCGCTGCTGGGCTATTTACTCTCTCGGAAAGTTGCGGAAGAAAATATGTCCGAACCGCTATGTCTCTTTGTCTCGGGACATTACAGCCCCACGGTGCCGCCCAAGCAGAAGACATTGCATTTACTCCCTCAGGAGGCATTTATCAGAAAAGTGACGGAATACGGCGGCATTCCTGCGGAAGTCATTCGGGAAAAAGACCTGATGGATTTGTTTGTGCCGATCCTGCGGGCGGATTTTCAGTCTGTCGCGGAATATGTCTATCAGCCGACAGCCCCGCTTGACATACCGATAACCGTGATGATCGGCTCAAATGATACGACAAAATATGATGAGGCATTGCGGTGGCAGGAAGTAACGAGCAGGAAAATATCGCTCAGGCAGTTTCCGGGAGGACATTTTTTTATTTTTGAATACCTGTCTGAAATGTGCAAAATTATATGTCGGAATATAGAAGCCTGTGTTACAGTCCGTCCGAATTAAGTTTTATGCGAATCGGGCTTCCGCAATTTAGCCGAATAGCAGGTTTTCCCCACCATTTTTCCCGTCAGATTTCCGTTATTGACAACAATAAACAGATAGCCTATCATAATATTTAACAATTTCAGTCAATGAGGCAGAGCCTCGTAACGAGGACGGATGGAAACAAAGTATCAGAACTTAATTTTTTTATGACCGCAAAAAAAACGGACCGAAGCTGATTTTTTGCTTGCTATTTTGCAAGATATATTTTAGTATATTTTTAAATCTTAAAAAGATCAGTATTAATAAAAACAATCAGTAAATATATAACAATCAGCCATCGTTCAATAAAATTATATTCCTTTATTACTTTAGTAAAAAATACGTTTATTTTATCCGAATCCGTCGCGTAGAGATCAGTCTCTTTATGACAGATATTTTATATGCCTGCTTTCATTCAAAGCTTGAAAATGAGGTGTGGAACCGGTTTTTGACGAAGCTTCCCGGCGATATTCAAAACAGAATCAACCGCTATGTAAGGTGGCAGGACCGGCAGGCTGGTCTGTTCGGAAAACTGCTCCTGCTGGCAGGGCTGAAAAATTACGGATATTCCCCTGACTGTCTTAAAAACCTCTTATACAATGAGTTCGGGAAACCTTTTCTTGACAAGAGAATCGCTTTCAACATCTCGCATTCGGGCGATTATGCGGTCTGCGCGGTCAGCGACCGGGGACCTGTGGGTATAGATATTGAAAAAATAAGAAATATTGACTTGTCGGATTTTGAAAGATACATGAGTCCCGATGAATGGGAAAATATAAAAAACAGCGACAGACCTTACGAAAAATTTTATGAATACTGGACCATAAAAGAAAGCGTGATAAAAGCTTGCGGCAAGGGGCTGTCCGTTCCCTTAAACGATATTTATATAGACAGCAACCGTGCAGTTTTGTATGATTCGACTTGGTTTACAAAGGAGGTGAGTATTCATTGTGACTTTAAATGTCACATTGCGGTGAATGTAACACCTTTTGAACTGAATATAAAAGAAATTGATTTTTATCAGGAGGCAATATGATGAAAAAAGTATTGGGCTGCATTATCTGTCTGTTTATAACAGGCATCCTCATTTTTCCCGCACTGTCCTCGGCGCAGGCTCAGAGCGCTCCGGCGTCTGAAACATCGGAACCCGGAAAATCTGAAAAAGAAGACCTCGGCGAATGGTGGCTGCGGAATCCTCTGACATATAAACCCATGCCGGAGCAGTTTCTCTATCATCTGGAAGCAACTTATGACTGGACCCGGGATACCGGCAACCAGACCAGTGACAATCATTCACTCAGCGCCCTGCTGACATTAAGAAAGAAAATATTTACCTATAATATCAGATACACCTTTGACAAACAGGACACTGCCAAACGCGGCGACCCGCCCAGACAGGACATGAACGTAACACTCAGGAAAAGCACCAAGCATGAAATTCACAATGATTTCAGAGTCGCACTCACTGACCGTCTTTTTTTCTCACCGGGCATGTTCTGGCTTGAAGATGATTATGCACAAATCAAAGACCGATATACCTATTATGCAGGCTTCGGTTACGCGCTGATCCGGGAACCGAGGCTGCTGGTGAATGTCTTCGGGGCTTACGCTTATGAAGAATTAGATTACATCTCCGACTATCACGAAGTTTATAAGCTGCTGGAAGACTGGGAAAAAGCAGATGGAGCGCCGGATTATGACCCGGGAACCAAAAGATCAAAGATGGTTTATCTTTATGAAGATGTCCGCTTTTATCTGACCCGCTCGGTTGCCCTGAATCAAAGCCTTAAATATTTCAGAGATACAGATGACGGCGACAAATACCGGTGGAACCTGTCTGTGGGAGCGGATATTATGATTACCCAGCATGTGCTTGCCACGCTCACCTACAACGAAGATTATGACAACGCGCCTGAAAGCATCATGGGTCTGAGAAAAAGAGACACTTCCATAAGCGCGGGGGTAAAGCTGAGTTTTTAAGCAGATAAGAAACTAAGTTTTTTCAAAAAAAATTCAGTTTCGCAAAGGGAAGGAGGTCAGGGTGGAAGAAAAGGAAAAAGAGGACCTTATGGAAAAAGATATGGCAACAGAAGCTGAAATCGGCAAGATTATCAGAAACCATGTCATGGGATCAATGGGGGTCGGACTGATCCCGCTGCCCTTGCTGGATTTGGCAGCCCTTGCGGGCATTCAGTTGAATATGCTCAGAAGGCTTGCCGGTTCATACAATATTCCCTTTTCCAAAGACAAAGGAAAAAGTGTGCTGGCAGGGCTGCTCGGAGCAGGCATTTCATTACCGATTGCAACTACCCTTGCCAGCCTTGTCAAAGCGGTTCCGATCATCGGTCAGGCTGCCGGCGTCTTGTCGCTTCCTGTTACAGCCGGCGCGTCCACTTATGCGGTGTCAAAGGTGTTTACACAGCATTTTGCATCAGGCGGAACATTCCTCGACTTTGATCCGGAAAAAGTTAAGGCATATTATTTTGAGATGCTCAAAGAAGGAGAAAAAGTCGCTGCCGAGTTGAAGAAAGAGGAAAAACAGGCAGAAGAAAAGACTGAGACCGAGCCGGATGAAAAAATGCAGGCGGAAGCGGCTGCTTCTGTTGCTGATGCTTTGCCGAAAGAAGAAAATGCCGTTGCAGACGTGATGACACAGCCGGAAAATGCTGTTACGGCAGAAGCGGCGGACACGGATTCGGAAGAAAAATCGAAAGATATTTTCACACCAGTCGCGGTTCGGAAAGATGAGACCGAAGCTGAAGATGCGCCTGTCGCTTACAGTGCATCAGGTCAGGGCGTTGAAGGAAATGAAGCAGAAGAAATCAGCGTTTCGGACGCGGACCACAGCAGCGAGAATGGAGAAAGCGCAGGCGATTTCAGGCCCAAGCGGGGTAAAAAAGGAAAGAAAAAGTGGTAATTTTTTTTGCTCTTTCCCAAGTTTCATGTTTTTGCGTTTTACCTTCGTGTTTGAATTCATATAGGAGTTACGCTTATGGAATTTCCGCATCGTAAAAACGAACCGCAAAGTTACGCAGAGTTTCAAAATATATCTTTGCGGAACTCTGCGTTTTCCTTTGCGAAACTTTGCGGTTAAAAAAAAGCAGGATTCACCTTCGTGTTTGAATTCATATTTATTTATTTATTAACTTGCATGGGAGGAAGGAAGAAATGGGAAAAGTAGAAGGTCAGGTTGAAGAAAAAAAGGAAGAAGTCGCGAAAAAACTGCTGTCAACAACTGAGGAAGTCAGCAAGATTGTCAGAAATCATGTGGTGGGTTCCATGGGCGTGGGACTGATTCCGATTCCGCTGGTTGATATTGTGGCGCTGACAGGCGTTCAGCTCAATATGCTGAGAAAGCTGGCAAAAGCCTACGGCATTCCTTTTTCCAAGGACAAAGGAAAAAATTTGCTGGCGTCTCTGCTCGGCGCAGGCATGTCGGTTCCCATCGGAACTACACTGAGCAGCCTTGTCAAAGCGATTCCTGTGGTAGGACAGGCAACCGGCGCGCTGACTATGCCCGTGACAGCCGGCGCAGTGACTTACGCGATAGCAAAGGTGTTTACACAGCATTTTGCATCCGGCGGAACTTTTCTGAATTTTGATCCGGAAGCCGTAAAAGAATATTATATGGAAATGCTGAAGGAAGGCGAAAAAGTCGCCGGCGATATGAAGCAGGAAACTCCGGCTGCCTGAAAAGTGTGATTTTAAAAAATTCCCCCGGCTTTCGGCTCGGGGGAATTAAGTGACATATCCTGTTTTTATTCCTTTTACTTTTCAATACAGGCGATGCAGGCAGGAACATATCCTATCTGTCTGAATTAAAGCTGAAAAAAAATAAAGATAAAAAATTTAAAAAAAAGCTTGACGATTATTTATTAATCGTATATAAACGGTTAATAAATAATCGTCAATGTAAAAACCTTCTTGTCGGACAGTTTAAAAATTAAAGAGGATTTTCGATGTGATGCCTTATATTTCTTTAACAAAGGCTGAATTAAACGGGAAAAACGGAAACGCGGATTTGGATGAACAACGGCTTTTGGAAAAAAGAAAGAAGATTTTCCGCCATCCGGTCAGAGACAGAATGCTGGGGATTCTCAGAGACGGCAAAGCCCGCACCCAGAGCGATCTCGGCAAAATTTTAACAATGTCCAATGCGGCAGTGCATTACCATGTGAAATTATTGCTCGAAGTCGGCATTATCAAACTGCACAGCACCCGACCGGGACCCAACGGCATTACCGAGAAACTCTATGCGGTTGACACTGAAAACTGGCCCGTGGTTTCCGAAGACGATGTGAATTACTACATTGATTACATGGTGTCATGGATGAACGAGAGACATCGGGAAGGCGTCAATATCCTGAAATCGGAAAGGGACAATATGCCGCCCTTTCTTGCCGGGAGTTATTCCGTATCTGCGCCGATGGAAGAACTGATTCAGTTCAAACGTGAAGTTGAAAAACTTTTCAATGATTTTTATATGAAATATGAGGATGGGGTATGCGAAAAAAAACACGGTAATTTCTGCAAAAAAGATATTTTTGCCGTGACTTTCGCCATACTGCCTTCCCGTGAGAAAAAAACAGAAGATTCACGCAACATCCTGGAGTTTGAACCCGATGCAAAAGAATCTTAAAAACAGTCTGCCGATAATTTCAAATAAAAAAACAGCATTCGCATTTTCAGGACTGGGCGCGCAGTGGAAAAATATGGGCGCTGGCTTGCTTGAAAAAGAAGCAGTCTTCCGAGACAAAGTTGAAGAATGCGACAAGCTGTTTAAGCGATACACGGCGCAGTCAGTAATAGAAGACATGACGGCATCGCCGATGGACAGCCTTGAAGTGGCGCATCGTTGCACGGTTGCGCTTCAGATCGGGCTTGTGGAACTGCTCCGCAGTTGGGGTATTGAGGCAAATGCTGTTATCGGCCACAGCGCGGGCGAAGTGCCCGCGGCTTACACTGCCGGGATTCTGAGTCTGGAAGATACGATTAAAATTGTCTGGCATCACAGCCTTATCATTGAAAAAGCAAAGGGCAAAGGCAAAATGCTGTTTATCGCTCTGCCGGTGAGCGAAGTGTATGAGACAATCATGAAGCAGTATAAAAGCTTGTCGCTGGCTGCGGTGAACAGTCCGAAATCTATAGTTTTATCAGGCGGAGAAGAATTGGCAGAGATAAAAGCCTCTTTGGAGACAAAGGGGATTTTCTCCCGGCTGCTGAGAATGGACTTGGGTTTTCACAGCCCTCAGGTTGAACCGTATCTGCCTGAATTTAAAGCTGCATTGAAAGACATTCGTCTTCATCCGCCGAAGATTCCTATCTATTCCTCTTTTCACGGAACTTTCAGCACAGACGCGGATGACTACAACGGTGCATATTGGGCGGATCATATCCGGCAGCCCGTGCAGTTTGCGCCTGCTGTTCAGGAAATGATTACGGACGGTTATAATATTTTTATTGAAATTGCGCCGCATTCGGTCTTGTCGGATTCTATTCACGAATGTTTTGAAAATAAAATCGGCGGGAGTCAAAAATCGGATTATCTCATTGTTGATACGCTGAAAAGAGAATCGGACGAAAAAGAAAAGCTGCTGGAATCCCTGTCTGTTCTGCATTCAGCAGGCTGTGCTTTTGAGTGGAATAACTTCAAACCCGAAGACGAAAACAAAATCAAATCACTTGCCGAGGCGCGCAAAAAAGCCGCGCCCTTATTTCTCAATTCTCAATTCTCAATTCTCAATTTTCCCTCCCTCATCAGAGCGTCGGTATATGAGGTCTCGAATCAGACGATTTCCGCTCCGGACGACCCCCGCACGGGTTTTCTTGAAATGGGAATGACTTCTCTGATGGCGGTGCGGCTGAAGCGGCGGCTTGAAGCCGAATTGGACATTTCTCTTCCGAGTACGCTGCTGTTTGACTACCCGAACATCAGTCTTTTAACGGATTATCTCAAAGCCCGAATGTCGCCGGAGCCGGGAGCGTCAGCGACCGAATTATCCCCGAACCCGTCTGTTCTTAGCCCGGGCCGAACCCCGAACATCCTCGATCCCATTGCCGTTATCGGAATGGGCTGCCGATTTCCGGGAGGAGCGGACAATCCTGATTTGTTCTGGGAGCTTTTGGAAAACGGCAAAGACGCGATTACCGAAATTCCTTCAGAACGCTGGAATGTTGAGGAATATTTTGACTCAGACCCTGACGCGCCGGGCAAATCTTACGCACGATGGGGCGGTTTTGTCTCTGATACTTATATCAGAAATTTTGACGCGGCTTTTTTCAGAATGTCTCCCAAAGAAGCTGAGTCATTAGACCCTCAGCAGCGGATGCTCTTGGAAGTTTCTCATGAAGCCATTGAAAATGCGGGCATTCCGGTTCACAGCCTGAGAAAAAAACAGGTCGGCGTTTATGTGGGCATCAGCACGGATGACTACAAGGGCGCACATTTGTGGTCCGGGGATCCGAACCGCATGGATGCCTACTCTGCTACAGGTTCTATGTATAATGCGGCTGCGGGCAGATTGTCCTATCTTTTGGATTTGAAGGGACCGAATTATCCTGTGGACACGGCATGTTCTTCATCTTTGGTGGCGATTCACGCGGCATGTCAGAGTCTGCGGACCGGAGAAACAGACATGGCATTGGCAGGGGGGACATGGCATTGGCAGGGGGCGTCAATGCTATGGTCAGCCCGAATCTCTTTGTTTATTTTTCAAAATTAGGCGCACTTTCGCCGGACGGACAATGCAGAACATTTGATGCGTCTGCCAACGGATATGTACGGGGAGAAGGCTGCGGCATTCTTGTTTTGAAGCGGCTCTCCGACGCCATATCTCAGGGAGATAATATTCTCGCGCTGATCCGAAGTTCGGCATTGAATCACGACGGCGCGAGCAGCAGTTTTACTTCGCCCAACGGCACGGCGCAAGCGGAAGTCATTCGCCAAGCCCTCAGAAACGGAGGCGTTTCTCCTGACGATGTGAGTTATGTAGAAGCGCACGGCACCGGCACCGCGCTCGGCGATCCCATTGAACTTCGCGCACTCGGTGAAGTCTATGGCACAAAGCGAGATAAAGATAAGTCATTGATTGTCGGTTCGGTTAAGGCAAATATCGGGC
>JAIFKL010000309.1 GCA_020049595.1 Desulfobacteraceae bacterium | reverse complement strand
AAACATGGCAATGCCGGTTTCATTTTTGAAAAAAAATGATTTTTGCTGATTCAAACCAATTATCTGCATTCTTTTTCAATTTCATGAGACATTATTTCTAAGTCATCCCGAGGTATCGTACCGGCAAAGCGCAACAGTTTCTTTCCTGAAACGCCGCGCACCGGAGTGTCTAATGACCGAACAAACTCCAAAACCTGCTGTCTTAAATTGTCGGGAAGATTTGTCAGATGTTTAACAATCTCATTAATGGTATTATCCATGTCGCCCCCTTTACAAAGTTTTGACATCGCCCGCCTGAATTAAGAATTATCTTTCTGCTCAATCCGTGCAATGACATGAACCGGCGCAGCATCCTCGTCTTTTTTGAAGACAATTCTTATTGCCATCGGGACGCCGCTGTCTGCTTCCGGGTCCCAAGACGGCTGCCATTCAAGACCTTCTTCTTTTTTTTTCAGATATTCAAATGAGATATTCCGGGCTTCGGGAATCAACTCATAGAATTGCTTATCGCTCGGATGTTCTATATCCGCATCTTTGTCAAGCAGCACAAAGTTTGTCTCATAGAGCATCAGACGTTCCGTGTCGTTTTCCGCCTGATTTACAGCATATCTCACATACACTGGACCGAATGTATTGTCCGGAATCATTGCTTTATTCGAGAGAAATGTGAGCGATTTTTCATCTCCTTTGAGAGAGACAATTTCTTTCTCGTTATGCGTGAAACCTTTCAGGCGGAGAGAAACCATCTGACGCCGCATCATATCCAGCACAATGCGCTGTCTCTGCCGGAACTCGACATTCTGCTCGCCCTTTTCCCACGCCCGGATGCCGACTCTGAGCGAAGCAGAAATCATCACCACAATCACCGCAAGAATACTGAGCGATATGAGCAGTTCTAACAGGGTAAAACCATTGCTTTTATTCATATTTCCTGTTTTTTCTCTTTGCGGGCTTTGCGCCTTTGCGAGACACTTTTATGAAAAATTTCTTGCAAAGGCGCAAAGGATGCAAAGATTAATGAAATTATAAGGAAATTATAAGGATTTCAAAACAATTCCGATTTTCTGTTTTTTTCTCTTTGCGGACTTTGCGCCTTTGCGAGAGACTTTTTTTTATTTCCGAGTTGTATCTGTGTCTATCTTTTCCGCAATTTTCAATGTGCTGATTTCAAAATGTTTTTCCTGTATTCCTGACTTCCAGTTCACTTCCACTGTGATACTGAATGTCTCAACCGGCGTTTTTATTTTTTCTTCCTCATCAGGCTCGATATAAGCAATTTCGGCTTTCCATCTGAAACCGTCGTCAAACTCGCCTTCGGCAACTTCATTGCTCAACTTTTCGACAAGAAGAATCTCCTCCATTTTTTCTCTGGCATAAAACACGGCGCGAGTGTAGTCATCCGAAAGTCTTTCAGAGCGCAGCCCGCCGGAGAAAAGCTGAAGAATCACCGTCAGCGAGATAGACAGAATCATCATGGCGACTAATGTTTCCAAAAGCGTAAATCCCACGCTGTAAGTCATTTGCCTCTCAATTCTCAATTCTCAATTCTCAATTTGCATGGCTCATAGCTCCGAAAGCTGCACCGTTCCGGTAATCATATCCGCCTGTATTTTAAAGGCTCTTTTATCTTCGTCCGAGACAATGATTTCGCCGCCGCTACTGTTGCCGACCGGATAGAATATGATTTGAAAAATACCGTCATTTGCTGCTTCTGCGCCCTTAAATTTCACGCCTTCGGGCAGATGATAGGCGGGCGCGGGGTTCGGGGTCTGAGGTTCGGGGTTCGGCTTTCCGATGACAAGAGTGTTTTTCTCAAAGTCAAATTCACACACATACCTTACCTTTTCGGAGACTGCCCGACTCCTCGCATAACGGAGGGAAGCGGCAATCTTTTTGGCAGCAGTCTTTGAATTGAGCTTGGTCAGAGAACCCGCCAACCGGGGGCCCACAAAAGCGAAAACCATCGTGATGATGACCATCACGATCAGAAGTTCAAGCAGGGTAAATGCCTTATTCTCCAATGTTTTTCCAACTGACAATATCCGTGTCCTCGCTTTCTCCGCCGGCTCTGCCGTCCGCGCCGTAGGAGACAATTTCATAATCTCCGTGTTCGCCGGGGTATTTGTAGGTATAAGGATTGCCCCAAGGGTCAAGAGGAACATCTTTCGGGAGATAGGGACCGTCCCACTTTGTCACGCCGTCAGGACAAACTCTTAATGCCTGCAATCCCTGCTCTGTCGTGGGAAATTTGCCTACTTCAAGTCTGTAAGTGTCAATGGCAGTTTCAAAAAGCGATATTTGCGCTTTCGCGCTTTTCTGCTTGGATGAGCCGACTTTTCCGAACATACGGGGACCCACCAGCGCGGCGAGAAGCCCCAAGATAATCATCACGATTAAAAGTTCAATCAGCGTAAAGCCCTGTTCTTTTTTGCTCTTTCTTTTCATCTATAAACTCCTTGTTCAATCTGAATATGACTTACGCCCCTGACCTCGTTCCCACGCGGAGCGTGGGAACGAGAAACTCCTTAAAAAGGCATTTCATTCATGCTGAAAATCGCCATCAGCATGGAAATTACAATAAAACCGACAACTATCCCCATGACAAGAATCATGACCGGCTCCAAAAGGCTTATCAGCCGTTTCACAATATCTCGCACTACTTTTTCATAGTTTTCCGCAACCCGCAACAGCATTTCATCCAAACGCCCGGTTTCTTCTCCCACCGTAATCATCTGAACCGCAAGCGAGGGGAAAATGCCCGCGTCTGCCAAAGGTCTTGAAAGCCTTTCGCCTTCTTTGACCCTTTCGTGAATGCTGTGCATGGTTCCGGCAATCACCTTGTTTGTGATGATATTTCTGACCAAATCAAGCGCCTGCAAAATAGGAACGCCGCTTTTGATAAGCGTCCCCAGCGTTCTGGCAAAACGGGCAACTTCAATTTTTTTCACCAAACCGCCCATAACGGGCATTTTCATTTTATAAGTATCCATCATTAAACGACCTGCCCGCGTTCCGGCATACTGCCGGATAAGAAAAACCGCAAGCCCCGCTCCCGCAAGCATAATCCACCAGTATAACCTTAAAACCTCACTCATTTCAAGTAAAAAACGAGTGGACGCGGGAATCGCCTGCCCCATATCGGCGAAAATCACAGAAAACTTGGGAATAACGAAGGTCATCAGAATAATAATCGAGATTCCGCCCACAAACACGAGAAAAACAGGATAAATCAGGGCTGATTTGATATAATCCTTTAAATCTTGCGAATTTTCCAGAAAAATCCCCAACCGCTCCAGAACCGGTTCCAAAACGCCCCCGGCTTCTCCTGCCCGTATCATATTCACATAAAAATCTGAGAATAAATTCGGGTATTTTGCCATTGCATCGGACAGATAAGTTCCGCTTTCCACCGATTTCAGAATTTCCCGTATAACATCCTGAAATTTGATATTTTCGCTCACACTGATGAGCATGGATAAGGCTTTGTCCACCGGAAGCCCGGCTTTCAGCAAAGCAGAAAGGTCCTGGGTGAAGCGCATCACATCTTTGGCGGAAATTCTTTTGAAAACAGAAAGAATATTTACATTAAGACCGAGATTTCCCGATTTTTTTCCGCTTTCGCTGATTCTGATGGGGATATAGCCCATATCCTGGAGACGGGCTGCCACGCTTTTTTCATCCGAAGCTTCAAGGCTTCCGTTGACGATTTTGCCGAAAGTATCTGTTGCTTTATAAGAATAAACAGGCATAATGATTTATTTGTGTTAAATTTGCGAACAATTTGTGTTCATTCGTGGCTGAAAAGTTTGCCACGAATGAACTCGAATTTTTCCCGAATAAAAGCACACGAATTTTTTCAGAAAAATAATTGTCTGAACTGTGATTCGTCTGATTGTTCTGATTCATTATGCCCGCCCTGCTCTGAATAATTTTCAGGACAGGCAATCAGATAACTCACATAAATCAGACGAATCACAGTTCAGATAAGTTTAAAAAAACTAAATATTAGGAGAATTATATTCCAAAAAATGCTGAATGGCAATGACAGATCGCAAATCTCCCTTGTCTTATGATGATTTTAGTGATAAACAGAATCTTTTTTGCTGAAAATATCAATACAATAACGATCTAAGGCGGGTTGAAAATCATGCAGGAAATACGTTTTCACGGTCGCGGCGGGCAAGGCACGGTGGTTGCCTCCGTCATATTGGCAAAGGCTTTTTTCAGAGCGGGATATTATGTTCAGACCTTTCCGGTTTTCGGTGTGGAGCGGCGAGGCGCGCCGGTGGAGGCTTATCTGAGACTTGATGACAAAAAAATCCTGATCCGAAGCAATGTTTACACGCCTGACCATGTGGTGGTGCAGGACGCAAAACTGTTGCAGAATGCGGATGTGAGCAAAGGACTCAAACCCGGGGGGCTGATGCTGCTCAACATGGCGGCTGATCCTGAAAATAAAAAGGCTTTCAGCGGCTTTCGGCTTGCTGTTGTGGATGCCACAAAGATTGCGCTTCAGCATCGGCTCGGAACGCGGACGCATCCTATGATTAACACGGCGATGATCGGGGCGTTTGCCCGCATCATGGGAACGCCGTCTTTAGATGTTGTCGCTGAAGTGATTGGGAAAGAAATTTCTGCCAAAACACAGGAGAATATTGAGGCGGCAAAGCAGGCATATCAGGAAGTGAAAATGCTGACAGAATGAATTGTTTATCTGGTTACGAGGCTCTGCCTTGTAAGCGATTAGTCATTATTTTACCCTCTCCCCTCTGGGGAGAGGGCAGGGTGAGGGGCAGTGACAGGAATCCGGGCGCTACGGTTTCCGCCGCTTTCACCCTCACCCCGGACCTCTCCCTCAAGGGAGAGGGAGACTTTTTTAACTTAAATGCCATTGAGGCAGAGCCTCATAACGAGAATTTATATATTGCTTAAATGAGATTCATAGCAGACATTCATCTCCATTCCAAATTTTCAAGAGCCACAGCGAAAAATCTTGATCTTGAAAATATCTATATTGCCGCGCAGTTGAAAGGCGTTACCCTCGTCGGAACCGGCGATTTCACGCATCCGGGCTGGTTTTCCGAGATACGGGAAAAACTCGTTCCCGCGGAGCCGGGGCTTTTCAAACTCCGGGAGGAAATCGCGAGACAATGCGACAGACAGATTCCGCATTCCTGCCGGGGAGAAGTCCGTTTTATTTTACAGTGTGAAATCAGCAACATTTATAAAAAAAACGGGAAAACCCGCAAAAATCACCATGTCATATTTGTGCCGGATTTGGAAACCGCATCAGCCCTGAATGCGAAGTTAGACGCTATCGGGAATATCAAATCTGACGGGCGTCCCATTCTGGGGCTTGACGCCAAAACGCTGCTCAAAATACTGCTCGACGGCTCAAGCGAGTCATTCCTGATTCCCGCGCATATATGGACGCCCTGGTTTTCGGTTCTCGGTTCAAAATCAGGCTTTGACTCGCTGGCAGAATGCTTTGAAGAACTTTTGCCGGAAATTTTTGCCGCAGAAACCGGGCTTTCCTCAGACCCGCCCATGAACTGGCGGATTTCGGGATTAGACAACATAACGCTGGTGTCCAATTCCGACGCGCATTCGCCAGCGAATCTGGGACGAAACGCCAATATTTTTGATACGGAACTATCTTATTTTGCAGTAAAATCAGCTTTGAAAACCGGCGACACGAGTCAATGCTTGGGAACGATTGATATGTATCCCGAAGAAGGCAAATATCACTTTGACGGGCATCGCAAATGCAATGTCTGCTTTCATCCCCGTGAAACCATGTCAAAAAACGGCTTGTGTCCGGTCTGCGGAAAACCCTTGACTATCGGCGTGTTATATCGTGTGGAAGAACTCGCTGACAGGGCAGACGGCGTAAAACCTGAAAAAGCCCTTCCTTTCCGTCATATTATTCCGCTGCCGGAAATTCTCTCGGAAATTTTCAGCGTGGGACCGGGTTCTAAAAAAGTTCTTGCACATTATCAGGCTGTCCTCGAAACGCTCGGTTCGGAGATGCACATTTTGCTCGATTGTCTCCCGAATCGCATTGATGATGCGGGCATTCCGCTCTTGTCCGAGGCAGTCAGGCGAATGCGGGCAGGAGAGATTCATATTTCTCCCGGATATGACGGAGAATACGGAAAAATAACGGTTTTCGAGCAGGAGGAAAAGGAAAGGCTGCTTGGGCAGCAGGCGTTATTCGGTGAAGCAAAAAGCAAGAGACAAGCGGTAAGCGGCAAAGAGCAAGATATAAAGTACAATGTCGTTAAGTTAAACGAAAAATCCCCCCTTGAGGGGGGCGCAGGGGGGTGTCTGCGTGAAAACATCTCCCCGGTCCCCCTTCAATCTCAAACGGGGAGTTTGAAACATCTCCCCTGTCCCCGGGAGAAACAACATCCCCCCTGCCCCCCTTCAAAGGGGGAGTTTGATGTCTCTGTTCTTAACTTAATACCGCTGAATGCGGAGCAATTACGGGCTGTTCAGCATGAAGGTCCTTCATTACTCATCATTGCAGGACCCGGGGCAGGCAAAACCCTGACGCTGACTCATCGAATCGCTTATCTCATAAAGCACCGAAATATCTCGCCTGAAAATATTCTCGCCGTCACCTTCACCAACAAAGCCGCAGGGGAAATGCGGGATCGCCTTAAATCGCTGATCGGGAATGACTACACGCTTCCTCTGACTGCGACCTTTCACTCGCTTTGCTTTCAAATGCTGAAAGAAGAAAGCAATGAGGAATATTCGATTATTGACGAAGACGAGCGAAAAGCATTTCTTGCTGAGGCAATCCGGCAGGTTAAGCAAACGGGCATTTCCGTTTATCTGAAGCCCGATGTTCTCTCGGATAACATCACAGCAGCCAAACAAAACATACTGCTTCCGCAGGATTGTCTTGAATCTGTGGCGGAAAAAGCCGATGTGCCGCTGCTATCTGCGGTTTATGAATGCTATCAGGCATTGCTCGTGCAGGAATTGCGCTATGACTATGAAGACCTCATTCTGAATGTCGTCAAACTGCTTGAGTCAAACAATGAGATAAGACAAAACTATCAGAACCGCTTCCGATATGTGTTTGCGGATGAGTATCAGGATTTGAATCAGGGACAATACCGCATCGTGAAGGCATTGTCTCATCCGGATGCGGAGATTTGCGTCATCGGCGATCCGGATCAGTCAATTTACGGATTTCGAGGCTCAGATGTGGCTTATTTTCAGAGATTTATTGATGACTACCCACAAAGCGAAGTCATCCGTCTCAGCAAAAACTACCGTTCTACAGAGACAATACTCGAAGCGTCTCACCAAGTCATAAAAGACCACAGTCTAAATCACTCCGAGGTGCGGGTTTATTCAAATATCAAGGGCATCAAAACCTTGACGATTCTCGAACTTGCCACAGAGCGGGCGGAAGCGGTGGCGGTGGGGAAAGCCATTGAAAGCATGGTCGGCGGAACCGGCTTTCACTCCATTGACTTCGGCAAAACCGATGAAAGCGGCATTAAGACTGACAGGGGATTCTCAGATTTCGCTGTATTGTACCGAACCCACGCGCAGAGTCAAGTCATTTCGGAGATATTTGAAAGTGCGGGCATTCCGCATCAGATCGCAAGCAGAGCGCATATCTATGCTCGAAAAGGCATTGCGGAACTGATTTCTTTTCTCAAGATTGCAGAAGGCATCGGCATTTTCAATGACTTTCAAAAGGTTGCCGCTTTGCCCGATTCAGGAGTGAGTAAAAAGACATGCGATGTGTTCAAGACATGGTTTTATCAGAATAAACTTACCTTAAACCAAGCCCTGTCAAATGTGAAGCGGATTCCCGTTCCGGACATGGACAGCGAAAATCAGCGAAAACTCTGCTCCTTTGCGGACAGCATATTTGAATATAAGAAAAATATGGCAGTGAAATCTGTTGAAGAAAAGCTGATCTTTCTTTTTGAAAACACAAGTCTGTCGCCGATGATAAGAGAAAAACGCAAAACAGAAGAAGCCTTTCAATCGCTTCTTTTGACGGCAAAGGCAGCAGGAGCAAATCTGTCCGATTTTTTTGAGACCATTGCACTTCAAAATAACGATGCGGACGTTTATGAAATCAAGGCAGAAAAAGTCACGCTGATGACCCTCCACGCTGCCAAAGGGCTTGAATTTCCGGTTGTTTTTATTGTGGGCTGCGAAAATGATTTTATTCCCTTTAAACGCCCGGAATCCGCTTCCCGTTCTAACGACTCGCGCCGTGAAAGAGAAATTGATGTTGAAGAAGAGCGCAGGCTGTTTTATGTGGGAATGACTCGCGCCAAAGACAGGCTGATCCTGACGCATGTGAAAAAGCGCACCATCTTCGGCAAATCTGCGGAAAAAGAAATTTCGCCTTTTGTCTCGGATATTGAAGCGCGTCTGATAAGCTTTGAGACATCTCAGGCAAAAAAACGGAAAAAAGAAAGTCAGGTTCAGCTTGATTTATTTTAGTCGGATTGAAATCTGTAGAGATGATGCTATAAAGTTTCTCGCAAAGGCGCAAAGATTCCATTCCGGTAGGGGCACGCCGCCGGCGTGCCCCTACTTTGCGCTCTCGGCGTCTTTGCGAGAAATTCAGAGGCTTATTTCCGATGAAACTCTGACTAACCCAGAATCAGTTTCTGGGGATCGCATTGCTCTCTCAAAATTCTGAGTTCTCGGGGCGTGGGCGGCGGCGTTTCCCGCGCCTTTGAAATATCAACTTCAAAGCCCGTTTTGTCGAGAACTTCCTGCGGCGAAACCCCCGGATAGTATTGTCTCAGATACATCTCTTTTGTCTCTTCATGAAAGCCCATGACAGCCATGTTCGTAACCACCGCCCAGGGTCCGCCGCCCCCGAGTCCGGCATTTTTTCGCCCTTCGGGTCCGTCCAACCAGCCCGCGCTGGTCATGTAGTCTAACTTTGGAACAAATTTCCGCTTCTCATGCTGCATGAAGATAATGGTTCGGTTCACGAAAGAAGCGACATCCGCCGCCCCGCCGCTGCCTGAAAAGCGAACTGCGGGTTTTTCGTAGTCGCCGATCACGGTGGAATTGAGATTTCCGTAGCGGTCAATCTGCGCCGCGCCGAGAATCCCCACCACATGACAGCCGGTAAATCGGTTCTGCATGGTGGCAAACGCGTCCGCCAGACTTCCGTTTACCGATGTGCGGAACATGACTCGCGGGTCTGCGACAGCCAGCGGCACTTCCTCCAACTGCGAGTCAATCGCGCCGGTTTCAAAAAATATGACGCTGTTCGGCGCGCTGATATGCTTGCCTGCCATGGCTGCCAGCATGGAAATTCCCGTGCCGCAGAAAACAATATCTCCGTCCCGGATTTCCCGTGCTGCGGCAATTGCCATCATTTCTCTGGGTGAATAGTCCATCGCGTTCTATCTCCTGTCCAAATTCACGGCATAGCCGGTTCGGGGATCGGCTTTGATGCTTTGCAGCCGCTCTTTTCCAGCCAAGTCTAAGAGTTCCCTGTGATTGCTCACGCCGTAAACAAATTTCTCAAGATAGATTCTGAATAACTCCTCTTTCTGTGCATATTTTGAGTAGTCGCTGAGATATGCCGGATCATAGTCATAGTATCGGTAGCACGCGGTGGGATAGGCACCGAAAGGAACATGCACAACCGCATCTACGCAGAAGAACGGAATCTGATTCAGATCGGAATTTTGTCTCATTTCTTCCGTATCCGCCAATTCCTCACAGGTGAGAATCACATGCTTTGACGATTTTATCTGTTCCACGTCGGTAAAAGGAAGACCTTCCATTCTTGCCGTTCCCTGTCTGTCGGCTTTTTGCACATGAACAATCGCGACATCTGTATGAATCGCAGGCACTAAGACCAACTTCTCAGCGTCCCCCCATGAGCCGAAAGGGTTTTCAACGACTCGGAGCTTGTAATCAGGGAGTCTGGGGTCGGCTGTTCTCATTTCCCGTGAAAATCCCCATTTCTCAATAATATCCGTGCCTAATCCGGAACGGGTCGGCAGAAAAGGAACGCCCATCGCACCGGCGAGAAAGCGTAAGGTCATCTGATAATTGGAGTAGTCTTCTACCTGAAGGCTTCCTTCCTGAACGGCTTTTTTAAATCTGATGCAGGTGGAGGCAAATCTGCCGGTTCCGCCGTAGGCAATTTCCAATTTTGCGAGACATCCGCCGCCCACGAGTTCGTCCATGCCTTGTCCATTGGAGTGGGCGTAGAGATGCAGCCCTTTGATTCGCTGACGGATAATTTCATATACTGCGGCCATGGGATTCCTATTCAGCGTAAAGCCGCCGATGGAGATATGGCAGCCGTCGCTCACATACCGCCGAACAGCCTCCGACAAGTCCATCACTTTGTCATTGGTATTCATAAATTGCTCCGTTGATTTTATAAGGTGTGCGCTTAGAAGGCGTTTGAAAAATAGCAGCCGGCTATTTTCAGTCCCGGAGGGACTTCTGAGAATAGCCCGGCAGCCGGATGACCGGGTCCCCCACATTTTTCGCAGTCCCTTAGGGACGACTGATAATCAATCAGCAGGGTTCAGTCGTCCCTACGGGACTTAAAAAAAAACTGCGTTTACTGTCATCCCGGCGATAAATCGCCAGGCTATTCTCAGGTGTCCCTACGGGACAACGCCAGGCTATTCTCAGGTGTCCCTACGGGACAAGACCATACTATTCAAACATCTTCTAAGACTTAACACCTGAGTCATCCCATCCTCTGAGATGATAGTACTCCTTTAACATAAAGTCAATTTCCTGTTCAGTAATAGCATGACCGGTTTTTTCAAGTTTCTGATGCAAGCCTTTGGGCAATTGCTCATCTTCGGCTTTCATGCCTTCTCTCAGATTGAATCGCCGCACAATATCTGACACCGACGTTGCGATTTTTTCCAGCACGGATTTCTCCGCAGGAATGCCGGTAGTCTTGTGAATCAGCTCCGCGAGTTTTTCCCAAGGATACAAGTCCCTGTAGAAACGGCACAGAATCAGCGTGTCGAACAGCGTGAGGCGATCTTCAAAATCAATAAAGAGTTTTGCTTTGTCTTTGATCTGCCCGGGGTCAATCATGCCGCTGAGCTCCGCCTTGTAGAACGTGCTTCTCAGGTGACACGCGCCCCGATCCGAAGTGGCGTAAGCCAATCCCATGCCTTTCAGCACTCGCGGGTCGTAACCCGCAGGCTCCATGCCCTTGACATGCACCGCAATGTCTTCAAGCCCCCATTCTTTTGCGGCAAATTTTATGCCTTCCGAAAGGATAGCGCCGATGCCTTCTTTTCGGGCGATTTTATGTAGCAGTTCGGCAATCGCGTCCACTTCTCCGTAAGCGATTTTGTAGTCAATCTTTCCGCGCTCTGCCGCCTCAATCGAAAACGCGCAGAGATTGCCCGCCGTAATGGTGTCCATTCCGAGCCGGTCGCAAATATCGTTTAAATAGATGATTTCTTCGATGCTGTCAATAAGACAAAGACCGCCGAAAGCATAAATAGTTTCATATTCGGGTCCTTCAAGTTTAAGACCCGCATGGCGCCCTGAGCGAACAGTTGTCATACGCGCA
Organism: Desulfobacteraceae bacterium; assembly: GCA_020049595.1. Lineage (GTDB taxonomy): Bacteria > Desulfobacterota > Desulfobacteria > Desulfobacterales > JAIFKL01 > JAIFKL01. The sequence continues at coordinate 1,847 of JAIFKL010000309.1, read as the reverse complement.
CATGCCATAAAGCATTTGAGACAGGCTTTGGGTGTTACGTCACACTGCCCATGAAGCGCATCCGCGCCGATTTTTTCCCAGTGTCCGCAAGTGCCTTCAGACCAGTAGCGGGTAGGGAAAGCTTTGGCATTGTTCATGATTTTGACCATCATCGGCGTTCCCATGTTTTTATATGCCTGAACGCCGGGATTGTTTTTTGCTCCTTTGGCAAGCGTTTTCGACATTTCCCGAATCCCGTTTTCGTCAAACAGTCGGCGTTTCCGGTTGCCGTGAAATACTAATGCCTTGAGTTTTTTCGCGCCCATCACGGTTCCCACGCCGGTTCTGCCTGCGGAACGCCAGTAGTCATTCTCGATGACTGCAAAACGCACCAGATTTTCAGCGGCGGGTCCGATCACTACTGCGCCGGGCTTTTTATATCCGGGTTCGGAAAGCGCAAATCGCTCTCTGACCGCATCTTCAGTGCGAAAGGTGTCCATTCCCCAAATGTCTCCCGCGTCGTGAAACAAGACGCCTTCGGGATAAACGGTCAGAACCGTAGGCTGTGCGGCTTTTCCCTGTATGATGACTGCATCGAAACCGGCAGAGTCAACGGCTTCGGGAACTCGTCCGCCGGAGTAGGATTCGGAATATAAGCCGGTTTGCGGAGATTTGGTAAATACGCCGTAACGCGACGAACCCCATACAGAACTGCCCGCTGCCGAGCCTGTGGCAAAGATGAGACAATTTTCCGGAGCAAGGGGGTCCACGCCTGCCGGATTCAGAGTGTAGAGCAGATAAGAAGCGAGTCCTTTGCCGCCGAGATAGGTTTCTAAAATCTTATCTTCAACTGTTTCAATGCGGTATGTTTTTTCACTCAGATTTATTTTTAAAATTCTTCCGTAAAATCCGTACATGATTTTTTGCCTCCCGATGGAAAGGTAAAAAAGGTATTAAGTCAGCAGAACGAAAAAGAGTAGTTTTTTGTCTCGAAGGGACATCTGAGAATAGAGAAATTTTTGTCCCGAAGGGACATCTGAGAATAGCCCGGCAATTTATTGCCGGGAGAAATTCACACAATTCAATTTGAGTCCCGTAGGGACGATTGAGACTCGGTTCAGCTATTCCGGCAATGAATTGCCGGGCTATTTTCAAAAGCCCCTACGGGACTGACCGTATTCTTCAAACACCTTTTAAAACCCCAAATATGCCTCGCGGACTTTGGGGTCTGCTTCCAAGTCTTTTCCCGTGCCTTCATTTACGATCCGCCCGTTTTCAATGACATAGCAGTAGTCCGCAATTTTCAAAGTCTGGTGGACATTCTGCTCCACAAGAAATATGGTCAGCCCCAGATCGTGCAGTTCCTGAATCACCTGAAACATCTCATTGACCAGAATGGGCGCAAGTCCGAGACTCGGCTCGTCAAACATGATGAGTTTGGGGTCCTGCATCAGCCCGCGAGCAATTGCCACCATCTGCTGTTCGCCGCCGGAAAGCGTTTCCGCCAACTGATTGCGCCGCTCGCTCAGGCGCGGAAAGATTTCATATACGCGTTTGAGATTTTTTGCTCTTTTCTCTTTTGCCCGCTTGAGATAAGACCCGATAAGCAGATTTTCCTCAACGCTCATTTTGGGAAACAACTGCCGTCCCTCAGGCACCAGCGTAATGCCGCAGTCGGCAACTTCATGCACCGGAAGCTCGCTGATAATCTGTCCTTCATACTGAATCTGACCGGTTGTGATGGGCAAAAGACCGCAGATGGATTTCAGCGTCGTTGTCTTGCCCGCGCCGTTTGCGCCGAGCAGTGCTACGAGTCTGCCGCTTTCCACCGAAAAGGAAATATCCCAGAGCGCACGGGTATCTCCGTA
>JAIFKL010000308.1 GCA_020049595.1 Desulfobacteraceae bacterium | reverse complement strand
GAAATGTTTGGCAAGGGTCGTACTGTTTCCTTTTGCTCTGGGACTTCCCAGCACACAGACAATTTTTTTCACGTTCTCATTCCTCCTGTATGGTTAAAAAATAGTAAAAAGCTATTCGTAAAAAATAAGAAAAAAGTGAATGTAATTCATTTAATAAACATGCTGATACCGTTTCTTTGTCATCGGATACGACAGAGACAGGATAATGTAAAATTTCTCTTTTACAAAGACTGTACGGCAATTGTCAAGTCCTATTTAATAAATCAGCGTATCTGAATCAGAATTTTCAGGATTCAAGATACGCTGATAATCAATAGGGAGAAGCAGAGAATGTGAAAAAAGATTCCGACTTTTTTTTTAAAACCTGCTGTTATTTTATAACTTCCTATTACTGCATTCCCACGCGGAGCGTGGGAACGAGAACTTCACCCTACTTGTTTTTCCATTCGGCTCTGCGTTTTTCCTCAAAGCTTTTGATGCCTTCCAGCGTATCATGAGTTTTCATCAATGTATTCAGGAAATAATCGCTGACCACTTCAACCGCTTTGGTGAAAGACATGCCGATGTGGCGTCTGACCGCTCGTTTGTTCATGCGGATAATCAGGGGGCTGTTCACCTGAATTTCTTTGACCATCTTTTCAACAGCTTCTTCAAACTTTTCCTGCTCAACCGTATGCGCGACAAATCCCATAGATTTTGCTTCTTCTGCCGAATATCGTCTGCCGGTGGTGCAGATTTCAATGGCTTTGGCGGGACCCACCAGTTCCGGCAGGCGCACAGCCGCATAAGGCGGGAAGAATCCGAGTTTGATTTCCGGCTGACCGAAAGCCGCTTTTTCGGACGCGATCACAATATCGCACGCGATGGCGACTTCCATGCCGCCGCCGAGACATGCGCCGTGTACTGCCGCAATGACCGGCACATCCAATTTGTTTATCGTCTCAAAAATGCGGTTAAATGTGGAAACCATCTGATCCACCATTTCAGGCTTGTGATCCGATACTTCCACGCCCGCGCACCAACTCGCTCCCTCTCCTGAAATCACAACGCATTTGAGCGAATCATCCGCAACAAGCTTTTCTAATTCGCCGATAAATTCGTTCATCATTTCAATATTCAGCACATTGTGTTTGGGACGGTTAAAGACAATACGGGCAACGCCGTCGTTTTTTTGAATCTTGAGATTTTTGAGTTCAGACATCCTGTTCTCCTTCGGGAGGTGTGGGTTTTGTTTTCATAGGGTGGGCATGAAATCAATGTCATTAAATTAAGGGCATCTGTCTTTAGCTTTGTCCCCCCTTGAGGGGGGCAGGGGGGGGTCTGCGCCGTGCGGCATCACCGCTACGGAGAAATATCTCCCCCGCGCCGGACCACCCCCCTGCCCCCCTCAAGGGGGGAATTTTTAATGACATTGGAGCATGAAATGCCCACCTTTAAATCATTGATTACGCCTTCTGAAAAACGTAGTTCAACTGATTGTTCGACAGCGTGTTGACCACTGTTTTCATTTCCATGCCCACTTTGATTTCAGCTTCCGGAACATCAGAAGCGATTCTGCCGAAAACCTTGTATGTGCCGTAATCCAGCAGCGCGATGCTGTAAGGCAGGTCTTTGTCAAAGCCCACCGGCGCATATTCCAGCTTGCTGTAGCTCACAAGTTTTCCTTTGCCGGAAACTTCAAACCACTCCATATCGCTGGAAAGGCATTTGTAGCAGTCGGCCCGGGGTGGAAAGAAAACCATGCCGCATCCTTTGCAGCGGGTTCCCATGACCTTGCCCTGTTCCAGACTGCCGATAAAGTCATTCACTTTTGTGGTGGCGGTAAAGCTTACGGTGCCGAATTTACTAAAGCGTACATCTGTATCTTTCTTGCCCATTTTTCCTACCTCCCTAAAATCGTAACATTTCCGTAAAGCCCGACGCCGCCGATGTTGTGAACCAGCCCAAATTCGGGGTTTTTGACCTGAATTGCCCCGGCTTCGCCCCGGAGTTGCAGCACAACGGTTCTGACCTGAGAACCGCCGGTCGCGCCGATTGGATGACCTTTGGAGAGCAGCCCGCCGTCCACGTTCACGGGAATGCTGCCTTCTTTATAGGTCTCTTTGCTCCGAATCAGGTCTTTGCCTTCACCCGGCTTTGCAAATCCCAAGTTCTCATACGCCATCATTTCCGCAATGGTGAAACAGTCATGAACTTCTGCCACGTCAATGTCTTTGGGACCGATGCCTGCCATTTTATATGCCTGCTCCCCTGCCTGCTGTGCAACCGTGAGTCCGGTGAACAGGTCTCTTCCTGCCAGATTCACCGCGGTGCTTGCCGCGCCCAAGCCTTTAACCCAGACCGGTTTTTTGCAGAAAGATTTTGCTTTTTCCTCATTGGCAACGATAATGCAGGAACTTCCGTCAGCGTTGGCGCAGCAGTCGCCGGTGCGCAGAGGGCTGGCAACCGGAGACGCCATCCGGTCTTCGGGATTGGCGAACATTTCCAGTGTGACGCCTTTGCGATACGCGGCTTTTTCATTCAGTTCGCCGTAAGTGCCTGCTTTCACACGGATGAGGGCGAGGTCTTCAGGGGTGGTGCCGTATTTTGCCATGTGGGCGCGGGCATACATCGCGTAATAAGCGGGCATCATGGTGCCGAAGGGGCTTTCCCACTGAATATCCGCGCCGCGTCCCATGCGCTCCTGCGATTCTGCCGAAGAAATTTCCGACATTTTCTGAAAGCCGATCACTGCCACCACATCATGAAGCCCGGAAGAGATCAGCGAATAAGCCAATCTCAGTCCCATGCTGCTGGAAGAACACAGCGTTTCCACATAAAAAGTGGGCTGCGGATTCAGTCCGAGATATTCTGCAAAAACCCCTGCGGGTGAACGCTGTTTGTCATATTCCGGAGCAGAGCAGATAACGGATGCGCCGATGTCTTTGGTGCTGATCTGAGCGTCTTTCATGGCGTCTCTGAATCCTTCAAAAGCCAGTTCCCTGACGGATCCCGGATATGCCCGGGTAAAGGTACTCTGCCCCACGCCTATAATTGCTACTTTTCCCATGTATCAATTCTCCTGTACTGATAATTCCGTAGGGGCGCGCCGTCGGCTCGCCCGCTTTAACTTAACGCCTTATACCGATTCGCTTTCAAAGATCGGTCTTTTCAGACCGTAAAGCGATTTTTCAAATCGCTTAAACCGCTTGAAAAGCGGTTTTACAGAGAACACCGTTTCTGACAGCGAATTGGTATTAGATATACTGCCCGCCGTCCACTTTGATGACTTCGCCGGTGATGTGTCTTGCTTTGTCCGACGCCAGAAAGGTGATGACATTTGCCACATCTTCGGGTTCGCCCACGCGCTTGAGCGCCATTTCCGCCATTGCCATATCAACAATTTTGTCACGGGCATCTGCCCCCCGCAGCATGGAGGTTTCAATCAGGCCCGGCGCGACCGCATTCACATTCACATTGAAACTGCCCAATTCTTTTGCAAGGGCTTTGGTATAGCCGATGATACCGGCTTTGGACGCGGAGTAGTTGGTCTGACCGAATTTTCCCCGCATACCGTTGATGGATGTGACATTGATGATTTTTCCGTATTTCTTGTCTTTGAAAATCGGCGCGGTATGGCGGACAAAATTGAAATAACCTTTCAGATTCACTTCGATAACCTTGTCCCACTGCTCTTCGGTCATTTTCCAGCATACGCCGTCCCAGTTCATCCCCGCGTTGTTCACGAGAATTTCAAGGCTTCCGAATGCTTCCATCGCTGTTTTCACCACGCGTTCAGCGTCGGAGAAAGATGAAATATCGCATGAAACCGCAATGGCTTTCCGTCCCATTCCCTGAATCTCGGCTGCCAATTTCTGAGCCTCTTCTCCGTGTTTGCGGTAAAGAATACAGACATTTGCGCCTTCACGGGCAAACTCCAAAGATGTGGAATATCCGATTCCCTGCGAACCGCCGCTGACAATTGCACTTTTTCCCTGTAAAAGCATTATGATTCTCCTGTAAGTCGGAGCCGAAGAATCTTTTAAAAATTCAAAAAAACTCTCCGGCTCTCAATATTTAATTTAACATATTGGAAAAACTTGTAATATATTTTTTATGCGATTATCCGTATTTTAAATAAGCTACATTACAGCTACATTGCAGTTAAGTCAAGCAAAAAGAAAAGCGGGGATTTATTTTTTGTGGAAAAAAATTTCTCGCAAAGGTCGCAAAGGTCGCAAAGTTTTTTTTATAAAAAGCTTTCTTTCTTTGCGCTCTTAGCGTGCTTTGCGAGAAACTTTGGATTTCAAAATAAAAAAAAGCTGTTCCCCTAAGAGAACAGCTTTTTTTATTTACGAGCTGAAACCGTTATTAATGAGCGCCCAAAAGTTTGGCAATCACTTCTGCCTGCGGATGAGCATAAATAAGGATCAGGGCGACTACGAGTGCATAAATACACAGAGACTCGATCATAGCCAGACCGATCAGCATGGTAACTGTAACCTTACCTGATGATTCAGGATTTCTTGCGATACCTTCCACAGCGGATTTCAGACCCAGACCCTGTGCAATGCCGCAGCCGAAAGCTGCAATCGCAACGCCGAAACCGGCAGCCGTTACGCAAGCGATAAAAAAACTCAATGCCTGTGCTTCCATTCTTTACTCATTACCTCCTTTTAAATTTTAACCCTTAGCTTCTTCCATCTTCCCATAATTATAAAATTGATAATTGTACTTTGCCGGTTACTTAGAAACTTCCAACAAATATGTCCTGTAGAGCGATTTTTTAAATCGCTTTAAACGAATTGAAAATTCAGCTTACAGAATATATAAGTTTTTGCCGGCAACTGACAATTAATGTGCATGTTCCATCGCGCCGGAAAAATACATGATTGAAAGCAGAAAGAATACAAATGCCTGAACAAAAGCGACAAAAATGCCCAGCGCCATGATCGGAAGGGGCGCAAAAAACGCGCCTGCCAGCGCAAACAGAATGCCCAGCACCAATTCATGTCCCATCATGTTTCCGAAAAGACGGAAAGACAGCGACAGAATACGTGCCAGATGTCCGATGACTTCTATCGGAAGAATAATGGGAACCATCCACCAGATCGGTCCCATAAAATGTTTGATATATTTTACGCCGTGATATTTTACGCCGATAATATGCGTAAAAATGACCACGGTCAGCGCGCATGACCCTGTGGTGTTCAGACTTGCCGTGGGCGGAAAAAAACCCGGTATCAGACCGATCAGGTTACAGGTCAGAATATAAAGGAATACGGTCGCTGCCAGCGGAAAAAGCCAGCGGCCCTCTTCTCCTGTCACGCTGACCATAAAATCCTCGATGCTGGAGATAATCACCTCCAAGACATTCTGCGCTTTAGAGGGAATCAGCCCCAAAGCTTTTACCGGCATGTAACAAAAGACAATCAGCACAGCGATCACCACCCATGAGTAAATGACATGGGGATAAGCATGGGCAAAATGCGACAGCCCGATCCACTCAAAGATTTTGACAAAAAAGAGATAAGGATGTTCCACTTACATTGCCTCCTTCAAAAAAAGTTTTTTAAATTCAAGCATCGTTCCCAGAATGATGCTGATGACCACAACAGAGAGACCGATAAACAGTCCCAGAGGATTGACATAATGTCTTGAAATAAGAACAAAAATGATAAATCCGCTCACAACAAAACGAATGTAATATTTGGCAATCACCACGTTGTATGATGTCAGGTAGGGAGGGGTCAGAGATTTTTTAAGTGTCCGATATAAAAGGTGAAAATTGACAGTGACAATCAGCCCGCCGAAAACAATGCCTCTAGCAAAATCCGGCGGCGACAACAAATATCCCCCGATACTTGTCAGAACCAAGAGTACCCAATTGGTAATTGTAACAAATTTGAGAAGATGTTTCTGAATGTTCACGCTGTCAGTATTTTCTGCTTTTTTTTATTGCAAGTCCGATATTTCTGAATCCTGCCGCAATGCCGAAACCGAGAAATAGCAGGGTCAGCCAGGGGCTTGTGTCAAAAACTTTTCTGTCCAACCAAACGCCGATGGCAAGTCCGATAACGATTGAAAGCGATACCTGAAATCCCAGACTGCTGTAATAAGCAAGTTCTTTTATATTCCGTATTTTTTCTTTGTCCATGCAAAAGGCCGCTTTCCTGAAACACCGTCTTCAATCCTTTCTTATTGATTGAAAGGACATTCTTTAACACAGGATTTGAAACAAGTCAATTAAAAATGTTAATCACCAAGCAAGATTTTAAATCTTTGACATAACACGGCAAATAGGGTAATAAATTCTGATTTCCGCACTCTGTGCGGGAACGGGAAAATTTATACAGCGTCTTTTGTAAATTATAAATTAATATCTTTAAATTAATTCAAAAAATGAGGATTCAGCATAATGAGCGGAACAGAGCGCGCCAAAATAAAGCCGGGCTTACGGGTTCAGATTGTTTTAAAGAAAGATCAGCGGTCAGGAAAACTGACAGAAGGTGTTGTAACCGAAATTCTTACCAATTCCCCGACACACCCGCACGGAATCAAAGTCCGTCTGCAAAGCGGCGAAGTCGGTCGGGTGAAAGAAATATTATAATAGAAATCTCTCGCAAAGGCGTAAAGAGCGCAGAGATTTCTCGTTTCCCGTTCCTACGCTCCGCGCGGGAACGGGAGATTCCAAACTAAGTTTCTTCAAGAAACTTAGTTTGTTAAAATACGGACGCAGAGCGTGGGAACGAGATTTCAGTTTATAATAAGGATTGGAATTAAAATGCTATCTTCAACGCTTCAAGATGCCATACTTTCAAGAATAAAAGAAATTCCCATTGTTGACACATTGCAGATTGAAATTGTTTCGCTTTCTGAGGGATACTGTGAAACAAGAGTTCCCCGAAAATCAGGCTATGACGGTGTTTTCAAATCATTTCACGGGGGGCTGCTGATGACCGTTGCGGACAGCACCGCGTGTTTTGCCATTTTCACGAAAACAGGTCCCGATGTCCGCTTGACAACAACGGATATGAACATACGTTTTCTTGCGCCCTGTCTGAGCGATGTGACGGCAAAAGCAAAGGTGATAAAAGCGGGGCGCACGCTGTGTCCGGTGGCGGTTGACCTTTTTGATTCGGAAGGCAGGCATGTCGCGGTTGCACAGGTGAATTACATTCTTCTCGGTTCGTAAGGACATGCCGGCGGCGCGCCCTCCGGAGTGCTAAAATGAAATTTTAGCACAGTAAAACAGTAAAGCAAAAATTTCGCTTCGCTCATTTTTGCACTCCGGAATTGTTCATTAAGGAGTTCGCCAGCGGTTCGCCCTCCGGAGTGCTAAAATGAAATTTTAGCACCGTAGCAAAGTAAGTCAGGGCAGGCCGGCGGTGCGCCCCTACATGTCAATTAACGCGATTGCCAGCTTGCCCCGTAACCGAATGTGTCGTTCCCACGCGGAGCGTGGGAACGAGATAACGAATTGAAAAAAAATATGAAACTGACCGACGAACAGAAAAAAGCCGTAGAATTTATCGGCGCGCCCACGCTGGTTGTCAGCGGCGCGGGTTCAGGAAAAACGACCGTGCTGACAAACAAAATCGTGAGCCTCATTCAGAAAGGCTTCCGTTCCGAGCGGATTCTGGCGATTACCTTCACCAACAAAGCCGCAGAGGAAATGAAAAGCCGCCTTCTGACTTTGACAGGCTTGCCGGAAAATAAATTTCCCTGGGTGAGAACCTATCATTCAGCGTGCTTCAGGATTCTGAAAATTCGGTGCGGTCTGCTGGGATATAAATCGCCGCTTCAGATTTACGACGCGTATCAGCAGGAAAAGCTGTTGAAAGAAATTGTCATCGGCATGAATTTCGACAAAAAGCATGTTTCGCTTGTTCAATATCATATTTCAAGGGCAAAGAACACGGGAAATCCCTTGAAATATTTCGATTTGCGTCCCCGTGTTTATACGGTGCCGCTGGTTCAGGTCTTCAATGCTTATGAAAAAGAACTCTTTGCCAGAAATGCTGTTGACTTTGACAATATCCTGCTGAAAACACGGGATTTGCTCAGAGATCACAAAAATGTCAGAGAATATTATCAAAACCTGTTTGAATATATTCTCTGCGACGAATTTCAGGACACCAATCCGCTTCAGGCTGTACTGACCGATATGCTTGTGAAAAACGGCAATCTCTTCTGTGTCGGCGATGATTATCAGGCGATTTACGGCTTCAGGGGAAGCGATATTGACCAGTTTCTTTCTTTTCCCAAGAAATATAAGGATGCAAAAATATTCCGTTTGGAGCAGAATTTCCGTTCCGCTGATGAAATCGTGCAGATTGCCGACAGACTGATTTCACACAATACGCAACGGATGGAAAAGAAATGTTTTTCCGAAAAGCACGGCGGCGATGTGAAATTTCAGAAATTTTCGGACGAAGAACAGGAAGCGGAATGGGTCGGAAAAAAGGTAAAAGTCCTTGCAGATACGGGCATTTCGGTTGACAGAATGGCGGTGCTGTATCGGACCAAATTCTGTTCCCGTGTGTTTGAAAAAGCGTTCAGGCGTCTCGGTATTCCGTATCAGATGATGGGTTCCAAAGGCTTTTTCGAGCGCAAAGAAATCATGGACATCAACGCCTACATCAAATCTGCCGTGTTTCCGAAAGACGATGTGTCTTTTGAGCGCATCATCAACATTCCGCCACGAGGCATCGGCAAAAAAGCGGTTGAGAAAATCGCAGAGACAAAGGCAGCCGGTGTAAGTCTTCAGGGAGCCACGCGCAAGTCGCTGGCGGAAAAACTGATGAGCAGCAAAAATCACAATGCGCTCAGTCAGTTGATACAGACGCTTGATGAAATACAGAACATGCCGCCTGAAAAAGCTATCCGTAAGGTTTTATCGGAATTTGACTACATGGCATATCTCAGAAAATATGTAAAAGACGATGCGGCGGATTATGTTTCAAGAGAGGAAAACATCAAAGAACTGCTCTGGTCCGCGTCAAAAAAAGAGACGCTTCTTGACTATTTGGAAGAAGTTGATTTGATTCATGAAGACAAATCCGAAGAAAATGAAGACCGGACGCGGGGCGTGAAACTCTCCACCATACACGCCAGCAAGGGATTGGAATATCATGTTGTTTTCATTGCAGGTTGCGAGGAAGATTTGCTGCCGCACTGGCGATCCAAGTCTTCGGAAAGCGAGTTTCAGGAAGAAAGACGCCTGATGTATGTCGCGATTACCCGTGCGGAAAAATATCTCTTTATGAGTTATGCCACTTTCCGAATGGGCAACAGCGCGAAAAAAAGCAGATTTTTGGATGAAATCATACTGGAATGAACTGAACCACGAAAACACGAAAGAACAATCTTCGTGGATTTCGTTTCTTTCGTGTTTTTCGTGGTTATCTTTCGTGTTTTCGTGGTTCATTTTTTGGATTGAATTTTTTTTGAGAAAAAGGTGTGAAAATGCAGATTTATGTATGTGTGAAACATGTTCCGGACACTGCGATACCTATTAAAATCACAGGAAAAAACAGCTTTGACGAATCTGTCAATTTTGTTGTAAATCCTTATGATGAATTTGCAGTGGAACAGGCGGTTCAGATTAAAGAAAAACAGGGCGGCGAGGTGGTCGTCGTGACGGTAGGCAAGGAAGCCGCAATGAAAAGCGTCCGTTCCGCGCTGGCGGTAGGCGCGGATCGCGGCATTCTCATCAAAACCGATGCCTCGTTTCTTGACAGCGCGGTGGTCGCGGCGGCAATCAGAAAAGCGATTGAGCAGGACGGAAAGCCGGACATGATTTTTACCGGAAAACAGTCGGTTGACAGCGAAGGAATGCAGATGCAATATCGGCTGGCAGCCGCGTTTGACATGCCGGTTGTCACGGAAGTGGCGGCGTTTTCCATGTCCGACGGCAAGGTGACGGTTGAGCGGGAAGTCGGGGGCGGCGCACGTCAGGTCATTGAAATGACGCTGCCCTGCGTGGTCGCGGCGACAAAAGGGCTGAACCAGCCTCGTTACGCAAATATGCCCGGCATTATGAAGGCAAAAAAGAAAGAAGTGAAGCAATTCAATCTTTCTGACATGGTTCCCGATTTCAATATCGCGGGGACAGAACTGCTTGAATTGGAAATTTTTCCCGACAAAGGCAAGGCAAAAATGCTTCCGGGCAGTCCCAAAGAAGCGGCAGAGCAGTTGGTGAAACTCTTGGCATAATTTTGGGTTGCCCTTGTCCCGAAGGGACATCTGAGAATAGCCCGGCAATTTATTGCCGGAATAAGATAGTCAGAAATTAATCAGAGTCCCGTAGGGACGACTGAGACTATTTTCTAAATGAGGAAATATGGCAAATATAGGCGTACTTATTGAAACAACGGATAAAGGTGACGTTAAAAAGGCGAATTTCGGCGTCATCACTGCCGCACGGGGAAACGGCGGCAATACGGTTTTCGGTCTGCTCATCGGAGGGAACGCTGCGGCGTGCAAAG
>JAIFKL010000113.1 GCA_020049595.1 Desulfobacteraceae bacterium | reverse complement strand
CACGAATGACACGAAAAAAAACGAATGACACGAAAATTTTTTTATCCTTCGTGGCTTTTTCGTTTCTTTCGTGTTCTTCGTGGTAAAAAAAAGCTGGAACCACGAATGACACGAAAAAAAACGAAAGACACGAAAATTTTTGATCTTTCGTGCTTTTTCGCTTTTTTCGTGCCTTTCGTGGTAAAAAAACGGAGGTTAATTAACTTATGTCTGATAAGAAAAAAGGATTTGACAAACCGCTTTTTTCCGCAGGCGGACTTGTGCTGGTTTTGTTTATCCTTGTTCTGGTAAATCTGATTTTCTCCCGCGTCAATCTGCGCTGGGACTCGACTCAGGATAAACTCTATTCGCTTTCCGAAGGCACTGAAAAAATTCTGTCCGATCTGAAACAGGACGTCACCATCAAGGTCTTCTACACCAAGGATAATGTGAATACGCCCGCGCCCATCAAGATTTATTCCCAGCGGGTGCTTGATTTTCTCCGTGAATATGAAAATTACAGCAAGGGGAAAGTCACGCTGGAAATCTATAACACCCGGTCAGATTCAGATGAGGAAGACTGGGCAGCCAAATACGGAATACAGGGCATTCAACTGCCCACCGGCGAAAAAATTTACTTGGGGCTGGTGGCAGTCGCGGCGGATCAGGAAGAAACCATTCCGATGATGGATCCGTCAAGGGAAGAACACCTTGAATATGACATGACCCGGATCATCTCGCGGGTTCAGTCTGCGGAAAAACGCAAAATCGGCATTATCAGCGGTCTGCCGGTTTTCGGGCAGCCGCCCATGGCATTCAACATTCAGCAGCAGACTCAGGGATCAGAACCATGGATGTTTGTCACCGAGCTGAAAAAGACTTACGATGTGGAAGAAATTGCAACGACAGCCGAGAAGATTGACGACAATATTGATCTGCTGATGATTGTTTATCCCAAAAATCTGAGCGAAACGCTTCAGTATGCTGTTGACCAGTATGTTCTCAAGGGCGGCAAAACCATGGTATTTGCGGATCCCTTCTGCGTGTCGGACAGTTCTCAGGATCCGTCCAAAGCCGCATCTTTGGACAAACTCTTTACCGCGTGGGGTGTGAAGATGGAAACCGGCAAAATGCTGGTGGATTTTGACAATCCCACCCGAGTCAGAAATCAGCAAAACCAGATAGAAGACAGCCCTCTGTGGGTGTCTATGGGCGAGGACGCTTTTAACACAAAAGACATTACCACCGCAAAATTGGAAGGAATGCTTTTTCCGGTCATCGGCGTGATTGAGCAGATTCCCGAAAGCAAGTTTGAATACGAATCCCTGCTGAAATCCAGCACCAATTCGTCTTTGGCAGATACCATGCAGATTCGCTTCGGCTCGGATATGCTGCGCCGGAATTTCAAATCCGACAATCACAAATATGATCTGGCAGTAAGAATTCAGGGAACTTTCAAAACGGCTTTCCCCGAAGGCAAGCCCAAAGACAAGCCCCCGGAGCAGGACAAAGCAGAGAAAGATAAAAAAGAGGAACCTGAAAAACCGGCAGCGCATATTGCCGAAGGCGTGAAAAAATCTGTGATTATCATTGTGGCTGATGCGGATTTTCTCTTTGACGGTTATTATATGAGCAGACAGTCTTTTCTCGGCATTGATATGTCACGGATGTTTAACGACAATCTCAATTTTGTCCTGAACACCGCAGAGATGTTTACCGGAACTGAGGAACTCATCAGCATCCGTTCCAGAGGAAAATTTGAAAGACCTTTTACCAAAGTTGCCGAACTTGAAAAAAAGGCGCAGGCAAAATGGCTGTCAAGAGAACAGGAATTGGTCGGCAAAGCAGAGGAAACCAATCGCAAGCTGAGAGAGTTCGATCAGAAAAAAGATAAATCCCAGCGATTTGTGATGAGCGAGGAACAGGAAGCCGAGATTCAGCGTTTTCAGGAAGAAAAGCGCAGAGTCAGCAAGGAATTGAAGGAAGTCCGCAGAAATCTGAGAGCCGATATTGAAGCATTGGGAACCCGCATCAAAATCTTCAACATTTTTATGATGCCCCTGCTGGTGAGCATTGCGGGGATTGCTTACGGAATTTACCGCCGGAAAAGAAGCGTCAACGGAGGTGTCTCGTCATGAAAACAAAAACTTTTGTCATTCTTCTGATTGCCTGTGCCGTGCTTACGCTTGTCACATATATGACGCTTAATCATGATGACGCGGGAACAAAACAGGGAAAAATGGGAGAAAAACTTTTCTCCGATCTGCCGCTGAATGCTGTCGCTGCCGTCACGGTCAAGGGACCGGATGAATCGGTCACGCTGAAAAAGGGAGAAAATATCTGGCTGGTTGAAAACAGATTCAATTATCCGGCAAGTTTTTCACTCCTCACCGATATTGTCAATAATCTGAAAGACGCGGCAATAGGCAGAAGTTTCAAAGCCGATGAGGAAACGCTTTCGCGCCTTTCCCTGCAAAGCCCGGATAAAAAAGAAAAAGCAGCCGAACAGAGAGGCGTTCAAGTCATTCTGCAAGATAAAGACAGGAAAGTGCTGGCAGATGTGATGGTGGGCAAGGCGCGCCCGGAAGGCGGGCATTATCTCATGCTTGCCAAAGAGCCTACGGTTTATCTGGTGGATAAGACTTTCAAAACTTTGAATAAAAAACTTGCAGACTGGCTTGACAAAGAACTGACCGAGGAAATAAACGCGGCGGATATTGAAAAAGTTGTCTGTCGGGATTCCGAAAAGATACTTTACACATTCAAGCGACCGGAAAAAGGAAAAGATGCTGAATTTGAAGGAACTGTTCCTGAAGGCAAAACGCTGAAAAATGCAAAAGTGAATGAGGTATTCGGAGCGCTGTCTTATTTTCGGATAGATGACATTGCCGATCCTGCCAAAAAAGCGGAAGAAACCGGATTGGACAAGGCTTTGTGCTTTGAATTTTATCTCTTTGACGGCACGGTTTACAAGGCATATCCGGGAAAAGAACTGACGGAAGACAAAGAGAAGTCTTACTTTAAGGCAGAAGTCGCTTATCTCGCTCCGGAAAAGAAGGCGGAAGAAAAGAAAGAGGAACCTGATAAGGCTGATAAAAAAGAGGAAAAAACCCAACCGCCTGAAAAGACTCAGAAGCCTGAAGAAAAGCCGAAAACCGAGGCGGATGTGTCCGCTGATGCCAAAAAGCTGAATGAAAAAATCAGTCCGTGGATCTATGTGATTTCCAAGTGGAAACGTGAGAAATTTGTCGCCAATACGGATGACTTCTTTGAGGAAGTGAAAGCAGCGCCGAAACCTGAAGCAAAAGAAGGAGTAATGACGCCGCCGGTTCCCGTACCCGCAGCAGAGATTCAGCCGCCCCGGACTGAAGCGGAAGTTTCACCTCCCGCGCCCGGAACTGACGCTGAAGTGAAACCGGAAGATGAGGAAGCAGAAGCTGCTGAATCTAAAGATGCAGAACCTGCGGAAGACGAGGATTCAGAAGCTGAAGAAGTGAAACTTGAAGATGAGGATTCAGAGGCTGAAAGAGCCGAGCCTGAGCCTCCGGCTCAAACTCAGCCGCCGAAAACTGAAGCAGGCGCGGAACCGCCCAAGCCTGAAGCGGAGGTTCAACCTCCTCCCGCGTCCGGCACCGGGGCGGAAGTGAAACCCGGAGCGCAGGCAGAACCGCCGAAACCGCAAGGCGCAAAGGGCGCAAAGAGGTTTTTTAATAACTTCTTTGCTTCCTTTGCGTTCTTAGCGTCCTTTGCGAGAGATAAAAAAAGCATCATCTTTCAAGACAATAGCCCGAAATAAAAGTTTCTCGCAAAGCACGCAGAAAAATGTAGAGCGATTTTTCAAATCGCTTATAAGCGAATTAAAAATTCGCTTTACCTGTTCCTTTGCGTTCTTAGCGTCCTTTGCGAGAGATAAAAAAAGCATCTATTTCAAGACGATGCTTTTTCATCTCCTTCCAATGCCGCAACATCCGAGACATTGATTTCAAGCATCTTGAGGCTGGCGCGGATGCGCTTGGTGTTCCGGTACAGCGCGGGAAAGTCTTCTCCCATCTGCATGAGTTCATCGGCTGTCGTGACCATCAGTTCAATGCGCTTGGCGATTTCTTTTATGTCCATACTACTTCCCTCCCTCTTTTGCCTTCCTCAAATCCTTGAACCGCTTTGCTTTGACTTCATAACGGGGCAGTTTTCCGTAGTCAAAAAATTCGATGCGGTATCCGAGATTGGTCTTGAGCCTAAGCTGGTCTTTGAGAATTTCCTCGATCTGCTTTGTCTGTTCTTCGGCCCCGGGAAGTAGTTCCACTTTCAGCTTGATGCGGTCAATATCATTGAGCCGGTCAACAATGACTTCATATTCATCGCTCAAACCCTTGATACCCCGCACCACTTCTTCAATGGCTGCCGGGGAAAGCAGCACGCCTTTGACTTTTATAATATCATCGGCTCTGCCCACAACGCCGCCTTTAATCAGCCGGAAACTCCGCCCGCAGGGGCATCGCTCCGAGTCCCATTCAATGACATCTTTTGAGTCAAAACGCAGGCAGGGCTGCGCCAGCCGGTCAAATGCCGTGATAATCATCTTGCCACGCCTGCCCGGTTCTTCAATCATATCGCCGGTTTCAATGTCCTCGATTTCAACTAAGAACATGGCGTCATTGACGTGCATTCCCCCGGGCTGTTCAAGACATTCATAAGACCATGCGCCGATTTCTGTCGCGCCCGCGTGGTCAAAAACTTTTGCATTCCAAGCCGCTTCCATCCGCTGTTTGGTACTCGGAATGCTCGCGCCCGGTTCGCCCGCGCAGGTGATTCTCTTTATTCCGAGCTGAGTCGGATCAATGTTCATTTTGCTGCGCGCCGTGTCCGCCATGCCCAATATGTAAGTCGGCGTTGCCATCATCGCGGTGGCTTTGAGTTCCTGAATCTTGAGTATCCGCGCCTGCGTGTCAAGAACGCCGCCGGGAACCACCTCGCATCCGAGTTTTTCTGCGGCATAATGTCCCGCCCAGAACGCCACGAAGATATTGTATCCGAAGGGAAAAAACACCCGGTCCGAGGGGCGGTATCCCTGAGACCAGAGAATATATGACCAGCATTCAGCCCACCATTCCCAATCCTGCCAGGTATCTGCCTGATAGATCGGCTGTCCGGTCGTGCCGCTGGTCTGGCGGAATTCGCTCACTTCTTCGAGCGGCACGCAGAGCGCATCGCCGTAGGGAAAAGGGTCTTTGCGCTGTACGTCACGCATCATCGCCTTTTCCACTTTCGGGACCCGGCGGATGTCTTCAAAACTGCGGATGTCTTCGGGTTTGATACCCGCTACGTCATAAAGTTTTCGGTGAAATCGGGAATTTTGGTATGTCCACGCAAAAATCCGTTTGAATTTTTTAAGCTGAAGTGCGCGGAGCTTTTCCCGAGGCAGTGTTTCCAATACAGGATTCCAATATTTTTGTTTCGTATTCATCATAAAAAAACCTCTTTTGTTTGTATCAGCAGAATGCAGTTCAGAGCCGGGAGCGTGAGCGACCGGACTGCCCCGCCTTTTTTAATAAAAATGATATAAAATGATATAAAACGGGCAGCCCGCTCACGCGAGGCTCTGATATTTATTTTCCGTCCGACAGACGCTGCATGGTTTCAATTTTTCGGATTTCAGCGATAAGATTTGGAAATCTTTGAAATGTCATTGAAAGTTCTTCCATATTGAAAGCCTGTATGTGACTGAGCATTTTCTCACCCCAATATCTCAACATCTGACATCCGTATTTCATGCCCTGAGCTTTCACCTGCTCCGCAAAATCGCCCACCTCGTCAAAAATAAGCGTTTCCCTGATTTCCTCCCATTTGGGCGCAAATTCATCTTCCAAAGTGTGTATCAGTTCGGGAAGCCGGACAGCCGTTTCAGGACAAAGCGTATTGATATATGCTGTTTTTTCCGCAGCGTTTTTTTCGCCGTTCATTTTTGATTTTTTTTCCCTGTGGGGCAGATGCTTTTTCATCTCGGAAATCAGTTCGGGTTTTCCGAAAGGTTTTCGTATATAACCGTCACACAGGCATTTTAACGTATCTTCGGATTCTCTCATTACCGAGGCGCTCAGCGCAATCACCGGTATATGTTTAAATTTATCGCTGTTTTTAATAATTTTCGCCAGTTCATAGCCGTCTTTCACCGGCATTTTCATATCTGTAAGAATAATATTCGGAAGATTTTCAAGCCCCTGCAAATCTGCTGATGCGCCGTCCAGACATGCTGCCAGAACTGCCAGGGCATCATCGCCGTTTTCCGCTTCGATGACGGAAAACGGCGCATCCTCCAGATAGGCTTTTACCAATTCTCTGTTGGAGGCAACATCATCCACCAGCAGAACCGATGCCGGCTCAAATTCGACATCCGTTTCTTCGGGTACGGAACGCCGGGATTCAGCAGGCCATGCCTGAGACAAATCCGACACAGTTTCCACGCCGCGAAGCACAACCCGGAATGTGCTTCCC
Source organism: Desulfobacteraceae bacterium (assembly GCA_020049595.1). Lineage (GTDB taxonomy): Bacteria > Desulfobacterota > Desulfobacteria > Desulfobacterales > JAIFKL01 > JAIFKL01. The sequence goes on along the minus strand of JAIFKL010000113.1, from coordinate 7,676 downwards.
TTTCCGACTTCACTTTGGACCGACACTTCTCCGTTCATCAGTTCGGCAAGCTTTCTGGTAATGGTCAGTCCCAGACCGGTGCCGCCGTATTGTCTGGTGATCCTGCCGTCCTGCTGACAGAAACTTTCAAAAATTTTCCCCCGGCAATCCTCGTGAATGCCGATGCCCGTGTCTCGGACTTCGAGAATGAGATCAAGGTCAGAGGTGAGGGGTAAGGGGTCAGAGGTGAAGGCTTGACCCCTGACCTCTGACCTCTCACCCCTGACCTTCACTTCCACATATCCCTGATGCGTAAATTTTATCGCATTTCCCACTAAGTTGATCAATATCTGACGTATTCGCAGCTCATCAAGAATCAGCATGTCGGGAACATCTTCGCTGACTGAAATCTTAAAATATAAGCCTTTTTCCTGAAATTTATGCAAAAATAACTGATGGACTTCGTTCAGTATATCCCTGAAATTCACGGGTTCGGAACAAATATCGAATTTTCCGGCTTCAATCTTTGAAAGGTCAAGAATATCATCTATTAATGCTGTCAGCACCTTTCCGGCTGACCGGATATTCTGGAGCCGGCGGCGGTGGACCGGGTTCTCTGTTTCTTTCAGCAATATCTCGCTGAAACCCAGAATCGCATTCATGGGCGTTCTGATTTCATGGCTCACATTGGCAAGAAATTCGCTTTTTGCCTTATTTGCCTGCTCCGCAATATTTCGGGCATGGTTCAGTTCCGCTGCCTGCTGATGCAGTCGGCTGTTTTGTTCCTTTATTTTCAGATGTGTTCTCACCCGGGCAATGACTTCTTCGCGCTGAAAAGGTTTGGTGACATAATCTGCTCCTCCCACAGCAAAGCCCTTGACTTTATTTTCCACATCTGCCAGCACCGTAATGAAAATAACCGGAATTTCTTTTGTTTTTTCATTCTGTTTCAGATGCCGGCAGATTTCAAATCCGTTGACCTCCGGCATGATGACATCCAAAAGAATCAGGTCCGGCGGATTTTCCGAAGAAACGATTTCAAGTGCTTTTTTCCCGGTGGCTGCAACTTTGATGTGATAGTCTGTTTTCAGAAAACCGGATAAAATCTGAATATTGATTGACATATCATCCACGATCAGCACCGTGTACTGTGTTCCGTCATTGTTCATTGTTTACTCCTGCAAAAGCAGAACCACGAATAGCACGAAAAGCAGAACCACGAATAGCACGAAAGTTGGGAAAAACACGAAAGTATTTTAATTTTCGTGCTTTTCGTTTCTTTCGTGCTTTCGTGGTTCTGCTTTCGTGGTTCTGTTTTCGTGGTTCTGCTTTCGCGGTTCAATCTTTTGTCCCCTTAAAAAATTCCGGATATAATTTTTGGGCGCATGTCGGGCATAAACCGTGAGAAAATTCCGCATGGGTATGTTCCCGGATATATTCTTCCAATCTCACCCATGAATTCTGATTTTCCGGGTCAGAATCGGCTTTCCGGATTTTTTTGCAATGGGAACATATAGGAAGAAATCCTCTCAGTGTCCGAATTTCTGTCAATGCCTGCTGAAGTTCCCTGTTCATCTGTTTCAGGCGGTCATTGGAATCCTTCAGTGCCAGTTGTGTTTTTATCCGGGCTTTGACAATTTCCGGATGAAAAGGTTTTGAGATATAATCTGCCGCGCCCAGTTCAAGTCCCAATGTCTCATCTTCAGGCTCGCCTTTTGCCGTGATAAAAATGATCGGAATGTCCCTTGTCTCAGGGTCATCTTTGAGCCTTCTGCATACTTCGAATCCGTCGGTTTCCGGCATCATAATATCTAACAGGATCAGATCGGGCGAAGTCTCTGATGCCGCGATTTCAAGTGTTTTTTTTCCGGTCGTGGCGATCCTGACATGATAATCCTCTTTCAGAAAACCGGAAAGCACCTGAAGGTTGATGGGCATATCGTCCACAATCAGTACCTTGTATTTTTTTTCATTGTCATTACTCATCATTTTCTCCGACGGAAAGGGACAGGTTCATCGCCTTTCCCATATCAGACAGCAATGATAAAGCCCCCTCATAGTCAAAGCTTTCGATATATGTCTCAAGCTGTATGACATCTCTGCGATATCGGGACTGCTCCAGACAATTTCTGATTTCATTCAGCAGTTGTTCCTCTGCCAGCTCGTTATCCTGAAGCAGCACAGCAAGTTTGAACAGCAGCGGAGATACTTTTTCCATGTCCGGTTCCGCATCGCTTTCCGGGATGATCTGTTCATCGGATTTTGCTTTTTTCAGAAGCGCCACGGATTCAAAAACCTGACAGGCAGATGATTCGAAATTCTCCATCAGTCCTTTGAAATTATCTGAAGCGCAGCATTTCAAAGCCTGCTCAAACTGTTCTGAAACGTAATAAAGCTCTGTCGCGCCGAGATTGCCTGCCACGCCTTTGAGGTTATGCACCAGACGCTGACCCGCTTCTATATCGCCGCGATCCAGAATGCCCTGCATTTCCTCTGTGACATTGGCAAACTGTTCTCCGAACTGAATCAGCAGTTTTCTGAGCCTGCTTTTGTTGCCGGCAACATTTTCAAGAGCTGCCTGAATATTAATACCGGGCAGATATTCCGGCAAGTCCCCTTTATTTTCGGATTCAGCCGTCTGCCGCGAGGTGGCAGGCATATCTCTCAAACCGGGTTTTATCCATTTTATAAGTGTTGCAAAAAGTTTTTCCGGTTTTATGGGCTTGGGAAGATGGTCATCCATGCCGCTTTCCAGAAACCGTTCCCTGTCCCCGGACAGCGCATGGGCAGTCATGGCGATGATGGGAACGGATGAAGGGTCAGAGGTCAGAGGTGAGGGGTCAGAGGAGCCGCCTCTGACCTCTGACCCCTGACCTCTTACCCCCTCCCTAATTCTCCGTGTGGCTTCAACGCCGTCCATTTCCGGCATCTGAATATCCATAAGGATCAGATCAAACTTATGATCTTCCAAAAATTCAAGTGCTTCTTTGCCGTTGCCGGCGATGGTCACGCGCAGCCCCGCACTTTCCAGCAGTTCTGCTGCCACCTGCTGATTGATTTTGTTGTCTTCAACCAGCAGCACCGACGCGCCTCTGATGGCTTTCAACTCTTCGCTTTCTGTAACATCTGTGACCGGCATACGTGCGGGACTGGAGACGTTCTGCCCCAGTCCCTCCATAATGGTGTCAAAAAGGACCGAGGGATTCACCGGCTTGATGAGAAACGCGTCAACGCCGGCGCTTTTGGCTTTCTGAATCACCTCTTCCCTTCCGTAAGCTGTGACCATCAGAATGAACGGCAGGCGGGACAGAGGACTGTTTTTTTTGATTTTTTTAGTGGCTTCGATGCCGTCCATGCCCGGCATCTTCCAATCCATAAGCACCAGCTCGAAGGGATCGGATTCCGGCGCGTTTTCCAATTCCAGTATCGCTTTTTCACCCGATGCAACTGTTGTGACTCTGAACGTGAAGCTTTCCAGCGATTCCTTCAAAATTCTGCATGAGGCGATGTTATCATCCGCCACCAGCACCCGCAGACCCCGAAGGTCTGTTTTGGGCATCAGGTCTTTTTCTCTTTGAGCAGGCTGAACGCCGAAAATCGCTGTAAAGGAAAAGGTGCTGCCTTTGCCCGGTATGCTGGACACCGAAATTTCGCCGCCCATCATCTCCGCAATATGCTTGCATATTACAAGACCCAGACCGGTTCCGCCGTATTTGCGGGTAATGGAACCGTCTGCCTGCGTAAAAGACCGGAAGAGTTTGCCCAGATTTTCTTCTGTTATGCCGATACCGGTATCCCGCACAGAAAACCTCAGCATCACCTTATCCGGGGCATCTGCGGCAAATTCGGCTACTTTTTCTGTTTTTACAATGACTTCGCCGTGTTCCGTAAATTTGATCGCATTGTCCGTGAGATTGATGAGAATCTGTCCGAGCCGCATGGGATCGCCGATCAGGAAAAAAGGCACATCTTCGGCGGTTTTGAACAGCAGTTCCAGCCCTTTTTCCTCTGCCCTGAGACTGACAAGGTTGGAAAGATTTTCCACAACATCTTCCAGATTGAATCTGACATCTTCCATGTCCAATTTTCCTGCTTCAATCTTGGAAAAATCAAGCACATCGTTGATGATACCGAGCAGTATATATGAAGAACTCTGAATTTTGGTCAGATAGTCGTACTGGCGTGAGGTCAGCCGGGTCTGCAATGCCAGATGGCTCAGACCGATGACGGCATTCAGCGGCGTCCGGATTTCATGGCTCATGTTGGCAAGAAATTCGGCTTTGACCCGGTTTGCCTGCTCGGCTTCTTCCTTTGCTTTTTCCAAAGCCCGCTGCGTTTCCTGAAGACAACTGTTTTTCTCCTCCAGATTTTTCTGCATCCTGCGTAAAGTCAGATGGGTTTCAACCCGTGCCAGCACTTCTTCTGTCTGAAAGGGTTTGGTAATGTAGTCAACGCCCCCTGCGGAGAAAGCCTTGATCTTGTCAACCACTTCATTCAGCGCGCTGATAAAAACAACCGGAATATCCCGTGTTTTTTCATTGCTTTTCAACTGTCTGCAAACTTCATATCCGTCCGGTTCCGGCATCAGGATGTCCAATAAAATCAGATCAGGATATAGGCTCAACGCGGAGGAAAGCACCATCCGTCCATCACGCAGAGGACGGACCCTGTAGCCGCGTGATTTTAATACTCCGGCTAAAAGACGCAGATTTGCCGGATTGTCGTCAACAATCAGGATGCTTGATTCTGACTTGTCGGTCTGAGGTCGGCTCATACCCCTTGTTTACCTCCTACAAAGATTTTACCCGTAAACGGGTTTCCGATTTTCCGCTGACATGGCGGACACGCTTCGCTTTGTCCGCCCTACTTTTCTTTTCTGATTAAATCCAATATTTTTCCATATTCAAATTCATCTGCCATAACTGTCAGCAATTCCCCCGCTGATGCGTTATATGAACGAATTTCCTCAACTACACATTCGATCATCTCCATATCTGCCCGCAATGCGGCTTCTTCCAGTTCGGTCAGCAGTTCGGGCGGCACTGATGAAAGATCAGGCAGGTTGCAGGTTGCAGGTTGCAGGTTGCAGGTCCCCGGGTTTCCTTCATTGTCCCTGCGCTCTGTCTCTTCTTCATAGATATAACGCACGCCGATATGTTTCTGCATCAAATCAAAAATATCGGATTCCCGGAAGGGTTTCCGTAAAAAATCATCGCAGCCCGCAGACAGAACCAGATTCCGTTCTTCTTCAAAAGTGCTTGCCGTCACAGCAATCACCGCAGTTGCCTGACCCTTTGCCGTCTGTTTTATATTTCTGACCGCTTCGTAACCGTTCATAACCGGCATCCGCATATCCATCCAGATCAGATGCGGCTCCCATTTTTCCCATATTTCACAAGCCTCTTTGCCATTTTCCGCTTCTTTGAGTTCAAAACCGTAAGGATTCAGAAGCTTAATCAGAAAACGGCGGTTGTCCCAGCGGTCATCCACAATCAGAATGCGATAACGAGGCTGATCCGGTGCCAGGGCAATAATCCGGCGGACCGGCTGCTGGGTATTAATTTCAACTTCATCTGCCCCGCCTGCCTGAATATGAAACCTGAAGATCGAACCTCGCCCTGATTCACTGGCAGCAGTCATTTCACCGTCCATGAGCTGCACAAATTTTCTGCTGATGCTCAGTCCCAAACCCGTCCCTTCCTGAGACTGCCGTCCGGAGCGGGTTTGTACAAAAGCTTGGAAAAGATGCGCCAGCTCCTCTGATGAAACCCCTGCCCCGGTGTCTTCCACTTCAAAGCATAAGTGGTAAGCGGATCTCAGAGATTCCCCCTGCCCCCTGCTCCCTGCCCCCTGCTCCTTTTCTTCCCCCTTCACCCTCAAAACCACCCCGCCTTCTTCGGTGAATTTGATCGCGTTGTTGAGCAGATTCATCAGGATTTGACGCAGGCGAACCTCATCGCTGTGAATATATCGGGGAACTTCCGGTGTGCGTTCAAATATCATCTGCAAATTTTTGTCTTCAGCCTTGAGACGGAACATATCTTCCAGATCATCTAAGAGACAGTACAGATCAAAATTCTTTTTGTTCAGACGCATCTGTCCGGCTTCAATTTTGGACATATCCAGCACCTGATTGATGAGCGCCAGCAGATGTTCGCCGCTGCGCCGGATAATGCGGAGATTTTCCTGCTGATCTTTATTCAGGTCTGTGCCGCGGGACATCAACTGGGAAAATCCGAGAATGGCATTCATGGGCGTGCGGAGTTCATGGCTCATATTGGCAAGAAATTCGCTTTTGGCGCGGTTGGCAGCTTCCGCCGCCTCTTTGGAGGCTTTTATTTCCATCATCGCCTCATGCAGCTCGGTTGTGCGCGCAGCGACCATGCTCTCCAAATGATCCCTGTGACGTTTCAGTTCTTCTTCCGCCACCCGCAGATTTGAAAGCGTTTCATCAAATCCTTTTAACAACTGATTGGTGGTATGCACCAGCATTCCCATTTCATCATCTTTGTGTCTGGCAGGAAATTCAAGCAGTTTTTCCGAAGGTTTGGAAATATCCACTGACGCAACCTGATTGGCAATTTTAAGCAGGGGGCGTGTCAGCATATAATAAAAAACCAGCATGAGAATACAGACCAAAAGACCGTTTCGGATCAGGCCGCTGATGAGGATAAATCCTGCGCGGTATATAAAATTCCATGCAATCAGATTGTTGTCAACCCAAACCTTGATTTTGCCGATGGGCCGCTTGTCAGAACCGTAATAAACCGGAACCTCATATTTTTTTTCCGCTCCGAACAGGATGTTTATCAGCCACTTTGCATGTCCTTTTACAGCAGGGCGCTCTTTGCGGGCAAAGACTTTTCCAAATTCGTCTGTAATTTGCGCCGCACGGATGGGCCGGTACTCGAAAAAACCTTTTACAACAGTTTCCGCCATGGATTTATCCACCATGTAAAGAAACTGGGCTGCGGATTCCCCGAGCATCCCGATGACCTGATAAACAGTTGTATCCACCTGATTTCTTTCTTTAATAAGATCATATCCGATCTGTACCGCGCTCAGGGTCATGCCAAGTAAAAACGCGGCTAAAACGGAAATTTTTGCCTGTCGGAATGAAAGCCGCCGTGAATGTCTGATTTCCATTTTTTCTTTAAAATATAGAATGTTAAATTTAATTCATCCTCTCTGACGATATGCGGGACCGACAGTTTGCTGCCCGCCCTGCTGTCTGTCTTAAAAAATCAGAGTAATTATAAATAAAAAGTGATAAAAAGCAAATGATATTCAGAAAAGTTGAAATTTGAAAATCGAAACAGGTGCCTCCCGTTTCAACGTCATGGCGGGGTCGGCTGAACCGAAGGCGGGATAATTTTCCAGTTTCAATTTTCAATTTTTTGTGCTAACATATTTTTTTATAAATGAACTCATTTAAACTTTTGAATTTTGTTTTTTAACCTTTGCAGGAGTTACGCAGTTGAGACCTCACCCCCACCTCTCCCCCTCCCCGAAAGGGAGTGGGAAATTACTCCCCCTCTCCTTCGGAGAGGGGGCCGGGGGGTGAGGTGGCAGCGAAAAAATTCAACTGCGTAACTCCTACTTTGATTAATAGACATTTTCGGAAATAAGCGGCTGCCCCCCCTTTTTATTAAAAACGATATTAAAACCGATATTAAAATCGGTCTCGCAAAGGACGC
>JAIFKL010000079.1 GCA_020049595.1 Desulfobacteraceae bacterium | reverse complement strand
AGCCGAAGCAGGGAAACCGGCAGAAGAAAAAGAACTTTCCGAAAACATTGCTGTGGTAAACGGAAAGGGCATCAGCCGGAAGGATTTTGACAAAGAAATCGATCTCATGTGCAAGCAGATGATGATGCAGGGGCAGGAACTTGATGAAGCCAAAATTACAGAAATTAAGAAAAATCGACTTGAAATGCTCATCAATCAGGAACTGCTCTATCAGGAAAGTCAGAAAAGCGGAAAAAAAGTTGACGAATCGGCTGTGAATGAAAAATTTTCCAAATGGAAAAAACAGTTTCCCGAAGCGCAATTCAAGCAAGTTATGGCGATGATGAATCTTTCCTCTGAAGACGTTGTAAAAGATAAGATCAGGCAGCAAATGTCGGTGCAGCAGTTTATCGAAAAAGAAATCGGCTCGAAAATCAAAGTTTCCGAAGAAGATATAAAGGCTTTTTATGATAAAAACAAAGAGGCTTTCAAGCAGTCTGAGGAAGTGCAGGCAAGTCATATTCTGATCAAATTTGATCCTGCCGGGGATGCAGCCAAAAAAGCTGAGGCGCGCAAAAAAATAGAAGAAATTCAGGGAAAGCTGAAAAAAGGCGAAGATTTTGCAACGCTTGCCAAAGCGTCTTCGGATTGTCCGAGTAAGGACAGAGGCGGCGATTTGGGATATTTCAGCCGGGGAGAAATGGTGAAGCCTTTTGAAGATGCGGTGTTTGCGTTAAAAACCGGAGAAATGAGCGACATTGTTGAGACGCAGTACGGCTTTCATCTGATCAAATCTTCGGATAAAAAAGCTGCAAAAACCCTCTCCTATGAGGAAGTCAAAGATCAGATTGCCGAGCGTCTCAAGCAGGAAAAAGAGATGAACGAGGCGACGCAGTACAGCGAGAAATTGAAGGAAAAAGCCAAGATAGAGAAATATTTGGAGTAGTTTTCGCTTATTCTTTTTTATTCCGGAGTGCTGACTGTCTTATTAAAAACAGAGCGAAGCGAAATTTTTGCATCTGCATCTGCTTGTAGTAAAATTTCATTGTAAAGCGAGTTTAAAACTTGCTTTACTGTCTGATTTCATTGTAAAGCGAGTTTAAAACTCGCTTTACTGTGTGCTGTGCTGAACCGATCTTATATCTGTTTTATTAAAAGCGGGGTCATTTCAGCACTCCGGATTGAAAAAAAGAATGTGCTGACAATGGACAACTAAGAAATGACAAACTTAATTGACAGATACAACAGGCATCTGAATTATCTGCGAATATCCGTTACAGACCGCTGCAATCTCCGCTGCATTTACTGTCTGCCCGAAGAATTTGTTCCCAAACTTTCCCACCCGGATATTCTGACTTATGAGGAAATACTGCGGATTGTCCGGATAGGCGTGCGTCTCGGTATCTCCAAAGTCAGGATCACGGGCGGAGAGCCGTTAGTCAGAAAGGGCGTATGCGATTTTCTCAAATCTTTATCCGAAATGGAAGGCATTTCAGATGTTTCGCTCACGACCAACGGTGTGTTTCTGAAAGACAAGATTCGGAAAATCCGTGATGCGGGCATCAGGCGGATCAATATCAGTTTGGACACGCTGGACAGAGAAAAATTCAGGCAGATCACCCGCCGGGATAATTTTGATCAGGTCTGGGAAGGGATCGGACTGGCGCAGGAATTAGGTTTTGATCCCATCAAAATCAATGTGGTGGCGCTCAGGGGCATCAACGATGACGAACTCACAGATATTGCGGCGCTTTCTTTTTCCTACCCTTTTCATATCCGCTTCATCGAACACATGCCCATGGGAAATTCTGAGTTCAGCATTCAAAACTCCGATCCGCCCCTGCTCGCGCCGGAAATTATGACTCGGATCAGCGTTCTGGGAAAGCTGAATCCTGTGAAAAATTCCAGAAATGACGGGCCCGCAGATCGCTTCAGATTTGAAGGCGCAAAAGGAGAAGTCGGCGTGATCCGTCCCCTGAGTCATCATTTCTGCTACAAATGCAACCGCCTGAGACTTACAGCCAGCGGGCAGTTGAGAGCCTGTCTTCTGTCTGATTATCAGGAGGACATGAAAACGCCGCTGAGAAACGGCTGCTCCGACGATGAGCTGGCAAATATTTTTTTCAAAGCGGTCAGCATGAAACCGTTTGAACACAGGCTGAGTAATGAAAATGCTGAAAGTGTGTCAAGTCCAATGTCGGCTATCGGCGGTTAGCGGAGGACGGCACGCTTTCCGGCGCGCCATCCTCCGATTCCTCATTGTCTCCCACAAAATTATCTCCGAAGGAGTTATATAAAAATGCCGGAAAGAGACTGTGAGATATCGGAAAGCCCCGAAGAACTGAACAGCTCTGCCCGGAGTCTGTCCGGTCGCCCGGATACAGCGTTTTTGCAAAAATTACTGCATTTACGGTGCTGTCGGAATATCTGACGGCGGAAGTCTGTTTTCCGGGTTTCCGAATATGAATACGGACTTTTTCCGATATTTCATCGAAAAATTTTCTGAATTATTTTCAGACAGTATGAACGTGCTGCTCATTGATAACGCAGGAATACACAAAGCAGAAAGATCAGTCATTCCCGAAAATATTATATGTCTGATATTTCTGCCGGACTACAGCACCGGGCTGAACCCCGTTGAAAGATTTTGGCAGTATATTAAACGGTATACAAAGGGAGAAATTTTTTCCGATCTTCGGGAGGTGAAAGATTATGTCGCTGATATCTTAAAAAAATGCTCCGAAGAGACAATCGCATCTCTTACCGGGTTTTCCTTAGATACCTGAGTTAATTAATGTATAATTTCAATAGAGATTTAATATGAAACCGTTTAACCGGATCGGTCAAGCGGACAGCGGGATAAGCCCGCCGCCGCTTATCTTATCGTTCGGTGACAAGTTATGATGAAATTGAGTGATCTAGGTTTTGGACGCTGGTTTGAAGCATATTCCGATGACATCCGCCATGAGGATCAAGGCATTGCACGCGTGTCAGCAGTTGACCGAAATTCCTACATTATCAGGAATGAACTCGGAGAGATTCCTGCTGAACTTGCGGGGAAGTTCTATTTCCATGTTGAGTCATCGGTTGAGCTGCCATGTGTCGGCGATTGGGTCACCGTGCAGTATCACAATGATGATACCTCAGCAATCATCCATGGCGTCTTTCCGCGAAGGACGTTTTTACGCCGAAAGCGTGCCGGCGCAGAAGTGGACTACCAGATGATTGCAGCCAACATTGATATCGCTTTCATTGTCCAGTCATGTCACTTTGACTTTAATCTTCCCAGGCTGAATCGCTATTTAGTAATGGCTGCTGACGGACATGTTGAGCCGATTGTCATTCTTGCCAAGACGGACCTGATCTCCCACGACGAGCTGCAACAGAAGCTTGCGGCTGTCAGACAGGCTGGCATAACGACCAGGGTTGTTGCACTCAGTAACATAACCGGCTCCGGATTTGACGAATTCCACCAGGTATTAATGCCGGGTCAAACCTATTGCCTGCTCGGGTCATCCGGAGTCGGCAAGACTACACTGATCAATCATCTGACTGGACGGGATGATCTTGATACCAAAGCGGTCAGCGGAACAGGAGAAGGCACACACACAACAGCGCGTCGGCAACTCATTGTTCTTGATAAAGGCGTTATGTTCATTGATACACCCGGAATGAGAGAATTAGGCATTCTGGGTGCCGGTGAAGGCTTAAACAAAGGGTTTGAAGATATTATTGAACTTTCCACGGCTTGTCGCTATGCCGATTGCAGCCATACTCAGGAATCAGGCTGCGCAGTTCTTGCTGCAATTACAAACGGCGAGTTGAGTGAAGAGCGCTATTCCAGTTATTTGAAACTCAGGAAAGAGTCAGAGCATTATGAGATGTCGTACTTGGAAAAACGTAAAAAGGACAAGGCATTCGGACGTTTCATTAAGACAGCAAAGAAGAATATGAAAAGATGAATGACCTGCACCGAACAAACGGCTTCGGACTGACGCACTACTCTGTTGATTTACTGAAAAAAAGACTGACGAGGCTGATTGAGAAGTCACCATTTCTCACTTCTCATTTCTCACTTCTCATTTCTCAATAACCACCCTTCTCGATTCCTCATCCAATATCTCAAAACGGATGCGGATAGCTGCGGATAGCGTTTCTTTGTCAAGGCGTTCCGCCCATTCCACAGCCGCCACTCCTTCCCCTTTCCGAATAATGTCGTATAAACCGATTTCTTCAATATCGGCAGTGCGTTCAAGCCGATAAAGGTCTGCATGAAAGAGCGGGCATCTGCCCGGATATTCATTCACCAGGGTATAAGTAGGACTGGTGATGTAATATTCCGTCGGCACGCCGAGACCCCGCGCCAAACCCTGAACAAAAGCGGTTTTTCCGCTTCCGAGCTCGCCGGTCAGCGCGATGACCGCGCCGGGCTTTAGGGATTCGCCGATTTTTCTGCCTAAGTTATATGTATCTTCCGGCGAGCGGCTTATCATTTGAGACGGTTCATTCATCATTATGGCTTTGCAGTGTGAAGTGACAATCATCATCTGAAGTGCAAAAATGAGTGAAGGCTGACATACATGTAAAATTGCAAAAATTTCATTTTTGCACTCCGGACGGTTTATCCGGAGCGCAAAAAATGAGTGAAGGCTAACATACATGTAAAATTACAAAAATTTCATTTCAGCATTTCGGAAGATTCATCCGGAGTGCAAAAATGAAATTTTTGCGTGCGTGCAGTGCTGAACCGATTTTATAAGATCAGGCATTTCAGCAGTCCCTTTAATGATCGCAAACATTTGAGCCGGTTTTCAGCGTGTTGTTCAGATAACTCATAATAAGCGTTTCCGGATCGAGCGCTGACGCGCCTGTGACCACTTTTATGCCGTTTTCTTCAAAAAGCCCGATGGCTCTTTGTCCCATTCCGCCTGCAATCACGATGTTTATCCCCAAATCATGCAGCCATTTGGGAAGCACTCCGGGTTCATGGGGAGGCGGCACAACCGTTTCTTTCTTTTTGATCTGACCGGCTTCAACATCAACCAGCGCAAATTCCTGACAATGACCGAAATGTGCGGTCAGCTTTCCATTAGCTAAAGGTATTGCAAATTTCATAATATGATTCCCTGATGCTTCAGTTTTTTTTTTATTATCAGCAGAAGGCACTCTGCCCCCTGCCATTCTTTCCGCAATAGACAAAAATGCCTTGCTTACCGGTGAATCTGCATATTTTTCCTGAAAAGAAGTGCCGGAATCCCCGCAGGAAACCACGTTGGAATCAAAGGGGATTCTTCCCAGAAAATTGATTCCCATTGTCTTTGCGGTTCTTTCTCCGCCCCCGGTTCCGAAGAGTTCCACTTCTTTGCCGCAGTGGGGACAGAAAAAACCGCTCATATTTTCCACCAGCCCGAAGACTTCCATCTTCACGACTTTGCAGAAATTGATGGATTTTCTCACATCGCCGAGGGCAACCTCCTGGGGCGTGGTCACAATAATTGCCTTTGCATCGGAAATCACCTGCGCCACCGACAGGGGTTCGTCTCCGGTGCCGGGAGGAGAATCAATAATCAGATAATCCAGATTGCCCCATTCCACTTCACCGATAAACTGACGGATCACACTGTGCTTGATAGGCCCCCGCCAGATAATCGCATCGTCCCGGCTCGCGCTGAGGGACTCAATGGAAACTGCACACAGATTTTCCGAATAATTCATGGGAATCAGTTTCTGATTGGGACTCAAGCCCATCATTCCCTGAATGCCCAGCATTCTCGGAACATCAGGACCGTGAATGTCAACATCCATCAAACCCACTTTAAATCCTTTTTTCGCCAGCGCCATGGCAAGATTGACGGAAACGCTTGTTTTTCCAACGCCTCCCTTGCCGCTCATAACAATAAATTTGTTTTTAATCTTTTCCAGCGAACCCTTTACAGCCATATCCTGATCGGATTGCGCTTTTTCCTGTTTTGATGCACAGCCTTTTGACTGACATGACTCCATTGACTTAAACCTCCGTGATTGAATGTCTCAATCTTTATTTAACACGAAATTTAACACGAAAGCACGAAATTTATGAAAGAGATTTCGTGTTTTCGTGGTTCAAAATTTGTGACAAAGGCGGATACGCATTTTATACCCAGTGTCCGTCCACATTCGGTGACTGTGCAGACTTAAATTCACCGTTCTGATATTGCTGAATAACGTCTTTTATACTGCCTTTTGCCCCGGTGATAACCTTCACACCGGCATGTTGGAGTACCATAAATGCTTTGGGCCCGCAATTTCCGGTGATCACAACATCCACTTTTTTATCCGCAATTGTTTTTCCCGCCTGTATCCCCGCACCTTGAGGAAGATTGAGATTCTGTTTGTTTTCAATAACTTCAAACTTCATCGTTTCCGGTTCGATGATAAGAAAATACGCCGCTCTTCCAAAACGCGGGTCCATCTCCGCCGATAAGTCCCTGCCTGTTGATGAAATGCCTATCTTCATAATCTTATCTCCTGATCTGTCCTGAATTTTAAAAACTTACACATTAAAAACGTAAAAACATCCCTTGCTATCATTTAAGCACGAAAATTTTTAACAGCTTTCGTGTTTTTCGTGTTAAAGATTTGTGTCTGTTCGTGGATAAAGCTGCCGCCTGCATAAGAACGGTCCTTTCACTCTCCTGACGGCGGTTCATCTGCAACACGCTGAAAATATTCATGCTTACACGCCGGACAGCCTTCAGGTCTTCCGGTGCCGCAGGGTTCTTCCCATTTATGGCTGCATTTCCGGCACTGGAATATTCTTTTTTCGCTGACAAGTGTATAATTTCCGCCTTCGACATTAATGGCTTTTCCGTTGATGAGCGCGTCTGCGATAATTTTTCTTGCCTGCTGAACAATCCGCCCGAAAGTGGCTCGGGAAACACCCATTTTCTGACCTGCCTCTTCATAAGGCATCCCCAGAAAGTCTGCAAGCCTTATGGCTTCCCGTTCATCCACTGTGAGGTGAACCTCATCCAGTTCGGTCATAGGAATGCCTCTCGGCTTGAAGTAACTGATGTCCGGGTTAAACGCTACAATACGATTTTTTTTGGGTCTTACCATAAAAGCTCCTTTTATGAGAATAAACTCACAAGAATGAAATGTAATTATTTCCATTCCGGTTGTCAAGAAATAATTTCTCAAAATTCTGATGACAGGCGGCGAACATCATCATGCGCCTTTCCAAGCCGCAACATAAACTTGATGCCGGTACAGACGTAGCAACTCGACAACCCCATTTTTTTTAGGAGTTACGCATTTGGAATTTCCGCATCGTGAAAATTAACCGCAAAGTTGCGCAAAGTTCCCGCAAAGTTGCGCAGAGTTTCAAAATATATCTTTGCGGAACTCTGCGGTTTACTTTGCGCAACTTTGCGGTTAAAAAAAAGCAGTATTCAACTGCGTAACTCCTATTTTTATTAAGATGATAAAAATTGTCAAATCTTTACCCCGAATTATTTGTTACAGGAAAATGTTTGAAAATTCAAGGCAGAATCCTTGTCACTATGCTTAAAATTTAAAGACTGTTCAATTTAACCTTCCTAACTTATTTGTTTGTCTGAATAAACCCGCATCCCGATTTTATTCATATTTTTAAAAGATTATGAATAATATTCCAATTTTCAATTTAATTCAAAACATTTTTGAGGCAGACTTTTAAAACTCCTTGATAAGTATTTTCATATTTGATACACAAACCTTAATCGTCATCATTTTAATTTAATTTAAAACATTTTTCAGGCAGATTTTCAAAACTCCTTGATAAGTATTGCCGTATTTGATACAAAAATCTTTATTATCATCAATTTTAAACTTTTCACTTCTGAAAATCAGAAATCGGTTCAGGGAAACATCTGAATGGGAAAGAAAAATAAAAAGAAAAAAAAGCTTCAAAAAGCGGTGCAGTCGCAAGTTCATGATCTGACACCGGACCAACTGCTTGAAAAAGGGGCGCAGGAGCTTGAAACCGGAAAAGCAAGGGATGCCATTGCCACTTTTAAATTTGCGGCAAAAAAACACGGCATGTCCGATACCGTCACGACCTTCCTTTTTCGGGCATATCTGATGCGGGAATCCCAACTGCGCCAAAAAAACATGCTTGTTGAAGCCGAAGCAATGAAAAAACAGGCAGAGGAATATATGCCGGAAATAAGAAAGTTCTCCGAACAGGACATGCTTGCCTTCATTTCCGCGTGTTCCACAAGGGAAGCTTTTGACATTTATGCAAAATACACAGCCGTAAACAGAAGGTCTCCTGCCGCCGAACAGTTTCTTGCAAACCGGCTTTTCAAAAGCGGCAAATGGGATTTTGTCAAAAAACTGGATACTTCTCTGCCCCTCTGCCGCGATGCGGGTATCGTACAAAAAGCCATGCCCCTGATGAACGAAGGAAAATGGGAGGAGGCGCTGGAAGCGCTGGGGGATATTTCCCGACAGTCTCCTTTTGCGCCCGTTCGGATGTTCTGCCGCGCGATGGTCTGTTTTTACAAACAAGATGATGCGGATATGCTCAAAGCACTTTCCATGATTCCGGATGATTTTCCGCTGGCTGATCTCGTAAACGAACTGAAAGAAGCCGCAGGCGGGAATCCGCCCGCCTCTCCCCGCTTTCATTTTTTATGGGAAGGCACCGTAAATATGAAGGCAGAGGTCAGAGAACTTTTACGTCTGCTCGAAGAGGGGCAACTGCGTCAGTCAGCGCAATCCATCATTGTTATCGCAGATGCTGCTTATCCCCGGGATCCGCTCGCGGCGCGGGTGTTCATACTGGAAATTTTATGGAATCTGGTGATGCAGGACAAAATCGCCGATGAGGACTTCCATAAATTGGTGCTGAATCTGATAGAGGGCAAATATGCGGATACGCTGCTGGCAAAGACTCGGCTGACGCGTTCCCGCAAGCCTTTACATGACCTGGGCCGCTACATTTCATTTTTGGAAACAGAATTTCCGGAACCCCAAGCGGCAAAAATCGCACACTCAACTGTTCTGTCATATACGGCGCATCTGCTGGGCAATGTCGGACTTAGCCCCGCCGATGAAGACAGCGGCTTTGAAAAATATAAAAAACTTTTGGGCATCCGGTCTGAAGAGCCGGAAACGATTCTTGTTGATATGATAGCAGAATCTGTCCGACTGGATCCGCTCAACCGGGCAGCCTATCAGGTTCTTACGGAACTGCCGAGATTTTCGAGAGCGGCTAAAAACGGCGCGGAAGCCGTGCTGACCGACATGCTCGGGCATTTTCCCGACGATCCTTTTCCCTGTCTGGAACTTGCCGCTTTATATTATGAAAAAAATGCGTTCCGAAAAGCGGAAAATATTCTGGAAGAAGCGATGAAACGTGCGCCCCACGACAGCCGTGTCATTGACCGGAATATCATTGCGCTGCTGGTGTCTGCGGAAAAAAATATTCGGCGGGAAAAATTTCATTTAGTTGCAAAAGACATTGAAAAGTCGGAGAATCTGAAAAGCAGAAAGCTTGCGCCCTTTATTGCCGAGAAGCGGATACTCTGCCGGCTCATCAGCGATTTTCATTCCGACGGACCGAAAAAGCCGCCGGAGAACATTATGTCGGCGGAACTTGAGCCGCTTCCGTTTTTTGAGCAGTTGCGAATTTTGTCCGTCCTTGTCACGGATATAAAAGAGCATCATATCGCGTTGCAGCAGCCTGCTATGCTGGCAGATGCGGAAAAGCTGTTTGAACAGAAACTGAAAAAATCAGCATCCTCGCTTTCTTCTTCCGATTGGGTCAGACTTCTGATGCCGCTGGAAAAAGATTTTGCATCGCTGTTTCCTTTTCGGCAGATGGCACCGGTTTTCCTGAAAAAACATAAAAACATTCTCAAAGGCGTCGCTGACGCGGAAATTTTTCCGATTTTTGACACGATATTTGAACCGGCATGGTTTGATCTGATCAAAAAGGAAATAAAGCGGAGAACAAAGACGGCAAATCCCAAGGACCGTCTGTTGCTGGAATTTTATCTTGTTACCGTTCAGCATATCACCGCTCATGCTTATGATCCCGGTCTTTTTGAAAATATTATCGGGCAGGCATCGGGTCACCTGCTGGAAGAACTTAGGACAGCCTCCCGGCGGCTTTCCAAATATGCTGACGGGGTTTTGAAAAACGCTTTGGAAATGTTTGACTTCGGTATTTTGGAAGAACTTGACGATGACGGGGATTTCCGGGATGATGAAGATGATGATTTTTTTCCCGAAAAAGACATTGAAGCCGGACTTGAAAGAATAATGGAGCGGCTCCGAAAATTGGAAGACAAAGGGAATGTCTCAGAATCGGAATTTCTGAATGAATTCATAGCCGGTTTTGAGTCATTCGTGGACACCTTGGAGATTCGGGGCGCGCCGGAACTCATTCTTTTCGGATTGAGAGAAATGCTCCGGGTGACCCCGGGCGCATGTCGGGATTTTGACGAACTGGCAGAAGCTTTTGAACATGCAGGCATCAAAACCCGGCTTTCCCGGGAAGCCCGGCTGATATTGTTCGGAAAGAAAGGAAAGA